>JBNKHS010000109.1:0-11386 GCA_050290485.1 Promineifilaceae bacterium (SeqCode)
AATGATACCAAGTGTTGTTTTGTTAATTTTAACTGCGTTTGTGGCATACGGCCGTTTTAAACTCATCCCAATTGCCGAAAAAGGGCAAGGTGGTGATCCCGCACCGGCTTAGCTTAGAAACTTTCGAATGAGTTTGTAAAGCACACTTCTTAAAGAGAAGAGGTGTGCTTTTTGTTTTATCGTTTTGCTGATTTCTCATTGCCGCGCTTAAAATTTCCGGTTGCTTTGGCCATGATCAATTGTGTTTCTAAATGATCAGCATTTTTTATCTTCTTGAGAAATTTTTCCGCTGGCTTGCCTTTGAGGATGGTGACTTGTTTGCCCTCGTATGAAATAAAAACCTTGCCATCCTTGTTGGCGCGATAGGTAAAAATGGTTTCATCGAATCGGTTGCGTTGATCGATGGGGTTGCTCATTGCGTATCGTCCTTGTGGGTTGGTATTGCACAGGCTGCGGTACTGCCGGGCATACGATACCGATTGTCCGCAATCCATCTGTACACTTTATCTTGAAGTTGTTTGATGCCGGGGATTGGGTAGAAAAAGGTGAACGGTTTTGCCCACCAGCAATGTTTCATGGCTTGATTGATTGCTTCGGCGCCACCCGTTAAACGGCCGTTTTTAGCAACAAACCAAACTTGCGTCATTCCATCTTCCACGGTTAAGTTTAGTTGCGCCATCTGTTCGGGAATGGCTTGCCATGGTTGCAGTTCGATTTTTCTATTTGTCCACGTCTCAACGAGGCGTGCTGTTTTTTCTCAAAAGCCACAATCGCCATCGTAGATGAGAAGTGGCCGAGACTGTATTTGGTTTGTTGAGTCTGTGTGTGTCATTTATAGTGCTTCCTGTAAGAATTGAAGAATCGTTTGTTGAAATGCGGCGGGTTGTTCTAAATGCACTGTGTGCCCAGCTTGTGGAATAATTTTTAGTTGTGCATTGGGTATTTGTGTAACCATTTGTTGATTGATGCCTACAAATTTGGTGTCGTGTTCCCCTGAAAGTAACAAGGTTGGTATGCGCAGCGAGTGTAGTTTGGGCCACAAATTGGGTTGTCGCCCTGTTCCCATGCCACGTAAACTATTTGCAAGCCCTGTTGGGTTGTTTTGCCTGCGTTGTTGGCGTAATGTTATGCGCTGTTCATCTGATAATTGCTTTTGACTTGCCCACAACGGTAATTGCTCCCAGCGGTTGACGAATGCGTCGATGCCATTTTCTTCAATCCAGTCAGCTAAGCTATTGTCCTTTTCGATGCGTTCTTGCTGCGCAAAGGCCGTTTCCAGCCCAGGAGACGCACTTTCCAAGACGAGTGTACGAAATCGGTCGGGATAATGGAGTGCGAGATACAAAGCGAGTCGTCCCCCCATTGAGTAACCAAGTAGATGGACCTGCGCAATCTTTAATTGATCAAGCAAGTGGATGATGTCGGCGGCCACATTTTCCATCTGATATACATTTTCGTCAGCGGGTGAAGCGGAACGGCCGTGTCCTAAGATGTCGATGGTGAGGATTGTGTATTGTTGCTGGAAAACGGCCGTATGTGGCTGCCAATTTTGTGTGCTGCCCGTAAAGCCATGCAGCAACAGCAAAACATCCCCTTTATCTCTAAGCTCATAATAATATTGCTTGGCGTTAATCGTTAAATGTGTCATATGCTTCAAATTATAGAAAAAATTGAACTTGTTGCACTTTTCCCTTAAAAAAATCTTGTTCGCCCAACTTTCCTATAGCGTTCACGCTTTTTTCACAGTATCTTACAAGTATGAGTGATTATCTCTCTAAAACATTGACCAATGCGGACGTCACTATTCTCATCATTGAAGACAATCCTGTGAACATGAGCATTCTGCTTCATGTGCTCATGAATGCTGATTTTAATGTCATTGTAGCTGATGCAGGAGAACCTGGTGTAGAAATGGCGCAAAATGATCTGCCAGATATCATTTTGCTCGATATTGTTTTGCCAGGCATAGATGGCTTTACAGTTTGTGAACAATTAAAACAGATTGAAGCGACAGAAGATATTCCGATCATTTTTATGACGGCAATGACAGAAACGGAGAGTATTGTTCGTGCTTTTGAAATGGGAGCGGTTGATTACATTACCAAGCCCATTAATTCCGCAGAAGTTTTGGCGCGGATTAATACCCATCTGACCATGAGTCGTCTACAAAGCGATCTTGAGCATGAAGTAGAGGAACGGGGACGCTTAATTGAGGAGCTAGATGCTTTTGCGCATATGGTGGCCCACGATTTGAAGAATCCGTTAGGGAATATTGTGGGTTTTGCCAAGGTGCTGGAAAAGGGATACGGCCGTTTACCGGAAAGAGATATATCCTTTGCCCTGGAAGCCTTATCTGATAATGCTTATAAAATGGGTGATATTATTGATTCTTTGCTGACTTTAGCACGTGTGCGTCAAAGTGAAGTAGAAATAAGATCGGTGCACATGGAGCAGGTGATCAATGAATCGTTAAAGCGTTTGCGACCTAATGTGCAATCGGCAAGGGCCACTATTGATTGCGCTGCATCTTGGCCCGAAGTCCAAGGATATGCGCCTTGGTTAGAAGAAATATGGGTTAATTATATTAGCAACGCCCTCAAATATGGAGGTGAGCCCCCTAAAATTTATTTGGGCTGGGATGAAACCTCTACAGGATTTTATCGCTTTTGGGTACAAGATAATGGTGTAGGGTTGACGCCATCACAGCAAGAACAACTTTTTCAACCTTTTGTGCGTTTTCATGTAACAAAAGCAGAGGGTCATGGCCTTGGGTTATCTATTGTGCAGCGCATTGTGCTCAAATTTGGGGGGCAAGTTGGTGTGCAGTCAGATAGTGGTGCAGGCTGCCAGTTTTATTTCACGCTTCCCAATTTAGAGCAACCCATACTTTCTATTTAATTTACCTCAAACTCAATTTCCTTCCTCAATTAGTACTTGACGTTTCCCCCTAGAAAAGTGTTAAATTTGTTATAACAGTCGCTCTGAAATTGATTACAATGTAATTGTCAGAAAATTGTCAGAAGTTTATTGCCTTCCATTGAACACAACATTGTTAAAACCGAGTAAACTTCGTAATAAGCAGAATTATCGCACATCGCCCAAACATAACCTGCATTCAATACAAATGTTTGGGCCATTGCTTTCGCATCACCTCAGAAGTAACGAGTTTTGTGTCAGCTGACAAATAAGTGAGCCTCAACATTTTTATTTTTTAAGAGAATTTAAGGCTTTCTATTGAGAGAATGAAATAAAGAACAACTTTGAAGTGAGCCATTTTTTCGTTTTCTATCTATTCGTCAAATTACACGTGCGCAATAAATTAACCTGACGAGGGGATTTAAGTAATGGAAGAAAATCTAGTCGTTCCTGTTCCTGTTGCCAGTGAAGAAATTCCAGCGGGATTTACGACACGTCATAAGTTATATGGGCATAATAATATTGTTTACGAGTTAGCTTGGTCACCAAACGGCCGTATTTTGGCATCCGTCTCTGCGGATCGAACAGTTCGGCTGTGGAATGTACAACACGGCCGTTTAGATATCGAGCCAATCGGACACCGTGATTACGTCTTTTGTACAGCATGGTCACCGGACAGCCGTTATCTGGCCACAGGCTCAAACGATGAAACAATTCGGATTATCGATGCTGATTTGGGTAAACCAATTCATGAGCTGACAGGGCACCAAGGCCCCATTTACTGTTTAGCGTGGTCGCCAGACGGCCGTTATTTGGCTTCGGGTTCATTTGACCAAACCATTTGCATTTGGGACAGCTTGGACAACTGGAATAAACGCATCATGACAGGGCACAGTGACTGGGTGATGTGCCTCGATTGGTCTCCCGACGGGCGCACAATTGCTTCTGGAGCGCGAGACGAAAATATCATGTTTTGGGATGTGCGCTCCGCCACCTCCTTCCGCAAATTAACAGGCCATGATGACATTGTTAACACCGTATCATGGTCACCCAATGGCGAATATTTAGTTTCTGCATCGGATGATCAGACAATCCGATTGTGGGGTAGCGACAGTGGGCGTATGCTCAATGTGTTAGAAGGACATACTGATCTCGTTTTATGTGCCCGCTTCTCCCATGATGGAAACTTGTTGGCTTCTAAATCAACCGATGGCACCGTACGTCTTTGGGAATGCGAAACGTGGGAAACAATAGCTGTTTTGCCTGAGCCGATGCTCTCTGATTTTAATCGTGGGTTGGCATTCCATCCTGATTTGCCCATGATGGCCTCGTTAGGCGGTGGTGAACGCAGCATTCGTGTGTGGAATCTTGATGAATCTTTGCTCCTTGGCGGTGAGAATGTAACCGACACCTGGCATTATCGTAATGCCAAAGTTGTGCTTATGGGAGATAGTGGTGTCGGCAAATCTGGACTTGGCTTGGCCTTAACTAAACGTCCTTGGGTAAAGACGGGATCAACTCACGGTTGTCGCATTTGGACGTTTGAAAGTGAGGATGTGACGCTGCCCAACGGATTGCAAGAGACGCGTGAGACGATGCTATGGGATTTAGCAGGTCAGCCAGGGTATCGGCAAACGAACCAACTGCATTTGAATGAAGTTTCCGTTGCTCTCATTGTATTTGATGCCAGTAACACGGAACGGCCGTTAGCTGGGGTGCAGCATTGGGATCGTGCCTTGCGTCAAGCATTGCGGCGCCAAGGGGATAGTGCTCTACCCATAAAGAAATTCCTCGTTGCAGCTCGCGTTGATCGTGGGGGGATGCCGATGTGGGACAAGCGCGTGCGCAACATCCTCAATGCGATGAATTTTGACGGCTATTTTGAAACCAGTTCAAAAGAGGGTTGGCAAATCCCTGAATTGATCGAAGCGATTCAGGATGCAATTCAGTGGGACTCGTTACCAAAGGTAAGTTCCAATGAATTGTTCCAGACGATTAAACGGTTCGTTATGGACGAAAAGAAATCGGGACATGTTCTGTCGTTAACAGATGATCTGTTCCGTCTTTTCCGACAAACGTACCCCGACATTACTGAGCTTAGTTTACGAGCTCGCTTTGATTCTGCGATTGGTCGTATGGAAAATCGTGCTTTGGCGCGTCGCTTGCGCTTTAGCGATTATATTTTATTACAACCAGAGTTGTTAGACGCCTTTGCTTCCGATTTAGTAGATGCAGCACAGATGGCGCAAGATGGATTAGGAACAATTTCTGAAGCATCAGCCTTAGACGGCCGTTTCTTATCAAACAACTACTCCAATTTAGCCACAAAAGAGCAAGAACGCCTGGTGCTGATTGCTACTGTAGAAGAACTTGTGCGTTATGAAATTGTCTTAAAAGAACCGACCGATGCAGGTACTGATTTAATCTTCCCTGCTCAATTTACACGGGAATGGTCAGATGTAACCGAGATTCCTGGAAAGACAATTAAATTTACATTTGAAGGCTCTGTGCAAAATATTTATGCGGTATTGGTTATTAGGCTTGCGCATAGTCAACTGTTTAACAAAAAAGAGATGCTCAAAAATGCGGCCATATTTACGGCGACAGTTGGCGGAAGTTGTGGCATCTATTTACGAGAATTAGATGAAGGACGTGGAGAAATTACGTTGTTCTTTGATGAGCAAGCTAACGAGGCTATCCGCTTCCAATTTGAAGATTATGTTTGGGTACATTTGCAACGGCGAGCCTTGGCTCATTCTGTGACTCGGCAGAGATTATACTTCTGCGACAACTGTGGTGTTGAGGCGACCGATGCACAAGTTAAATTACGCCGTCAACGCGGTTTTACGCAAATGAATTGCCCTGTATGTGATTCGCCTATCTCCTTGCTTGATCGTGAGGAACGATTAACAGAGCCTGTCAAATCGGCCGTTGGAGCGATTGACCGTGCTGCCAATTTACGTCGTGACCGTGCATCTGCGGAATTGATCTTACAAGGAAAGCTGCGCACCGATGATTTTGATCTGTTATTGTGCTTTAACGAAACAGATAAAGTTGCTGTGGAAAAATTAACGCTTGAACTGCATAAGCGCGGCATCTTGCCCTGGGTTCCGAATGCCAAGCAAACCTTAACTGATAATGACGTTGATCGTATTAAAGCGGTTGCAATTTGTGTGGGCAAGGGGAAAGTGCCGTGGCATAGTGCCGATACGGTCAAGGTGCTGCAGACGTTTGTAGAACGTGGTAAAGGCCAATTTATTCTCGTTGCTTTGCCGGGATGTCCCGACAACGTGCAATTCCCAGATGGATTGTTGAGTGTCGATTGGCGTAATCAAGAAGATAGTGGCATAGAGGCGCTAGCTTCTTTGATTGCATCGCAATCAAAGTATGATTTTTCGACACGTAAAGAAACGATTGCCCACTAATCACAAAAAGTTACGCGCTAAGTAGATTTTATGAGAAGAACGTCATCTTGGTAAGATGGCGTTCTTTTTTTGCGTGACGTTTTTCTTTGATTGGGGTTTTCTTTTTTGGTTAACTTTTTAGGGTCTTAAGGAATATCTGGGGCGGGATGGTTTTGCCACACACAATGTTTCCCATGCTTATTTACACTTTGCAGAATTCGCTTAACGAAACTCCAGATTTCCCAAGAGCCGTATTTTATTACTCATTTTGATGCCAATTTTCCCACGTTGGTATCAAAAGCTAATAGAAAACTATTGGCAAGAAAAGGAGCAAAAAATGAATTATTCAGGGAAGAAAGATTCGGTATTAATTGAAGCGTTATGGCCTTCATCTGGG
Organism: Promineifilaceae bacterium (SeqCode); assembly: GCA_050290485.1. Taxonomy (GTDB): domain Bacteria; phylum Chloroflexota; class Anaerolineae; order Promineifilales; family Promineifilaceae; genus JBNKHS01. The sequence continues at coordinate 6,718 of JBNKHS010000109.1, forward strand.
TTGGTGCGTGATTTAGTTTTAGTTTTGGCAGGCAGTTGGTTGGTTGCCTTATTGGCACAAATACAAATTCCCATGTGGCCTGTGCCTGTGACGGGACAAACATTGGGCGTTTTGCTCGTTGGCGCATTACTGGGTTCGCGGTTAGGAGCCACAAGTATGATTGCCTATCTTGTGCAAGGGGCAATTGGATTGCCATTTTTTGCTGGTGGTGCGGCAGGAACGGCCGTATTGGTTGGGCCAACAGCGGGTTATTTAGCTGGCTTTGTCGTTGCTGCGTTTGTTGTTGGTTGGTTAGCTGAACGGGGTTGGGATCGTCATATGGGAACGGCCGTATTGGCTATGATCATTGGCAATGTGATCATTTACACGCTTGGTTTAGCTTGGCTAAGTCGTTTTACGGGTCTAGAAACAGTATTATCTGTAGGTATGATTCCGTTTATTCCTGGCGATATTCTCAAGATCATTATCGCTGCCGGACTTTTACCGCTTGGGTGGAAATTATTGGGGCGTAAAGAAACCAAATAAGATTTTACTGTGTAATAGAATCACAATTAAATAAAGATAACCGAATAAACAATAAAAGCCTCATCTGACTTGATGAGGCTTTTTCTTTTAGTCTATTGCTAATGGCTAAATGCTACTCGGCATACATCGATTCAATTTCATCAGAGAAGTTTTCATTCACAATGCGCCGTTTGATCTTTAATGTAGGTGTCAATTCACCATCTTCAACCGTAAAGTCACGAGGGAGTACAGTAAATTTGCGCACCTGTTCTACACGAGCAAAGAGGCTGTTTACCTTCTCATCTATCTCTTTTTGTAAATGATCAATTAGAACAGGATTGTCATGCAAGGTTTGCCCTTCTAATCCATGTGCTTGTACAAACTCTGGCAACGTTTCTTCATTTAAGGTGAGGAGTGCGGTGATGAAACGGCGTTGCTCACCAATAACGACGGCTTGCGAAACGAGATCAATATTTTTGAGTGCTGCTTCAATGTTTTTCGGTGCAATGTTTTTACCACCAGAAGTAATGATGATCTCTTTCTTGCGACCAATGATGGTTAAGTAACCGTCATCGTCAAATTGGCCGAGATCTCCAGAATGCAGCCATCCATCTACAAGATCATTCTTTGTCGCTTCTTCATTACGATAGTAGCCGAGGAAGATATTGGGACCTTTAGCAAGTACTTCACCATCATCTGCAATGACTACTTCACATTCTGGCCACGGTTGACCAACGGTACCAAATTTAATACGGCCAGGACTCGTCACTGTTGTTGGACCACTCCCTTCAGATTGTCCGTAAACCTCTAAAATTGGGATATCTAAACTACCAAAGAAGTCGAGGATTTCAGGTCCAATGGGAGCAGCACCTGAAACAGCATTGCGTAAATTATCAAATCCGAGACCTGCTTTAACTGTAGAAAATACCAACTTATTGGCGAGGTTATATTTTCGTGCCAACATGCCTGTTGGCTCACCACCCTGATTGCGGATGGCGGTGACTTCACGTCCAACTCCTTGTGCCCAACTGGCGATTTTGGCTTTAACGCCGCTGCTTTCGGCGAGTTTCGCCTGCACACCAGCTGCAAACCGTTCCCAAATTCTGGGTACACCAAAAACTAAAGTGGGCTTTACTTCTCTAAAGTTGTCGTTCAAATGTTCTTGTGGCGGATATTGGGCGTAATAAACTTGATAGCCTGCTGTAATGGAGGCATGAATGGTAAACATTTGCTCGGCGATGTGTGAAAGTGGCAGGTAGGAAACCACGGAATCTGTAGAATCGAGCTTGAGAAGGTTTTGTGCATTTGCTGAAGTAGAAGCTAGATTTTCATGGGAAAGCATGACCCCTTTAGGAGGACCCGTTGTACCGGATGTGTAGATAAGGGTAGCTAACCCATGATAATCTAACCCCTCTAGGAGCTCGTCTATTTTTTCGTCTGACGTTTCGTCCCCTTTGGCGAGGAAGCTGTCCCAATCAAGGGTCATATCGTCGTCGATTTTTGTGCCTTTCATGGTGACAATGTGTTTGAGGTTGCTCATATCATCGCGGACCTCTTTTATTTTTTCCCATTGATGTTCGTCTTCGACGAGAATGATTGGTGCTTCTGAATTTTCGACGATGTATTTGCATTCGTGTGGGGAGTTTGTGGTATAGATACCAGCTGGGGCCCCCCCCATCAGCATCGAAGCCAAATCAAAGATAACCCATTCTGGGCGATTAAAGCCGAGGATGGTCGTATTTTGCCCAGGTTGGACACCTAAGGCGACCAAGGCTTTTGCGGCTTGGCGTACCTGGTTGGTGTATTCTTGCCAAGATGTTGGCACCCAAGCATTTCCTAACTTCTCATAATAAGCGGGGGCGTTTGGCCGAATACGGCCGTTTTCGTGTAAGCGGTGAAGAATAGTGTCCGACATGGATATCCTCCTCCAAGGGGAATTATTAAGGGGACAATAATACAATAAAAGTAAATTCTGAAACAATTTTTAATTGTGAGAATCTTTCTGGAATTTACTTAACGCATAGTATACATAAAAAATTGAATTATCGGTAGCTAGTTTTTAGAGTTGGAGCAGGAACACGCTTTTGGGGGTAGGATAAAGATTCAATTGCTTGGCGAATCGGTATGTCAATACGGTGGCGATCAATAAAGTAACTTATATGTTTGTAACCATATGAGTCTAGTAATTTAAGCGAGGTATAAAATTCATCACCAACTCTGTCAGGTGAGTGAGAATCAGAGCCTAACACGATGGGAATATTGCGTTTGCGCATTTCCATGATCATGATGGGCATCGGGTGGATTTCTTTTAATGGTTTGTAGATGCCAGACGTATTTAATTCCATAGCCACACCTGTTTTGGCAATGCGATCAAGCGCATCCAAAATGTTGTCCATTAAGGGGATCCAATCCCATTGATCGGGAAAGATGTTTTTTACGAGGTCGGGATGAGCTAAACAATCAAACAGGCCTGATTCGGCGGCAAGGGCAAGGTTTTCAAAGTAAGTTTGTTGATATTGATAGATATTGCCGTTGAAGAATGTATCTTTGTAATAGTTAAGTTGGGGATGGACGGAACCAAGAATGTAATGAAAGTGAGCAGCTTTGTGCAACTTTTCTAAAAAGGGTTCAATTCCAGGAATATAATCACTTTCTAACCCAAGGCGGACATCAATACGGCCGTTCCACTTTTGACGTGCTCGTGCAACCATTTTTACATACGTATTTAGCTCATCGAGTGACATCCGTACATTAGGTGACCAGCCTTTTGGTCCGGGGTTATGGCAGGTAAATATGATTCCTTTTAAACCACGATCTTCTGCTTTTTGAGCATATTCTTCAGGATTACCACGAGCATGTTTGCACAAAGGGGTATGCATATGAGAATCATAAACTACCGATACTGTCATCTTTCCCTCACAAGGTCATTGTCATTCACAGCTATGTTGTGAAGAACATCGTAGGACAAATGATAAACCAATCCATCTGCTGGACAAGGAGTTAAGGTCAACATTAACAAACGCTATTTGATAGTTACCTATGCATTTGATAATGTCTCTTTGTTTATCAATCACAACTGCTTTGGATGGTACAACGAATAGAAATTTTATGCGACCTACGCATTATACCAAACCTTGTTAAAAAGTTAACCGTTGAATCTTGCGATTCTTATCACGATTCTTGTAAATTCGTAGCAATTCAAAGACTTTCGGCGCATGCTGAACTATAATCATTAATGGTTTATGTGTTAACGATTGCACATGAGCCTCAATCAGCAACGACTCGGGAGAATGTTATGGACAGCAAGGATGCAATTAAAATTGATGTATGGTCTGATTTTGTCTGACCATTTTGTTTCTTAGTCTCTTCCAGTTTGGAAAGATTACAGCGTGAATTTGATGTTGTGATGCGTTGGCGTTCTTATGAGCTGCGTCCGGCAGGCACAACTATTTCGCCCGAATATCGTGCGCGCATTGAAGGATATCGCCCACAAATGCGGGCAATGGCTAAAGAACGGTATGGGCTTGAAATTAATGAAGGTCCTTTTGGCATTAATAGTCGACCAGCTTTAATTGGAGCCAAGTTTGCCGAGGAACAGGATGTGGGGGAAGCATACCACGAGGCGGTTTTCCGAGCGTATTGGCAAGAAGCGCAGGATATTTCTGATACGGCCGTATTGATAACTATCGCCACAGCACTTGGCTTGCCAGAAGACCAATTTTTGACTGCGCTGACAGCTGAAAAATATAACGATCTGGTGATGGCAGATATTCAACAAGCGTTTCAATATGGCTTAAATGGGGTTCCTGCTTCTGTGTTTGCAGGTAAATATCTGGTGAGTGGGGCCCAACCTTATGAACTCTTTGCTGAAGTTGCTGAAAAAGTGTTAGCAGATCAAGATGTTTAGCATGTTGCTCGTTCCAAATAAAAGGTTGTTCTTTGTTTCAGATTTTGAACCAACATTACAACTTTAAATCATCGCCATTTAATTCGGTTTGTAAACTATCCCAAAGCTGGTTGTAGTTTGCCAAACGTTTTTTTGCTGCTTTTTTGGCGGGTTTGGTGTGCATACTTCGGACTGTTTTTTCTTGCCAATCTACAGAACGGCCGTTATCAATTAACTCTTGCGTGGTGCGGGTACGTCCGCGTGCTAAATCACCACCTG
>JBNKHS010000110.1:0-11342 GCA_050290485.1 Promineifilaceae bacterium (SeqCode)
AGCACACGCTGGATCAACATGAATCGCCTCGGCGCAGCGTTGTTGGGTGAGGCGAGCGACCCACCGATTCAATCGTTGTTTGTCTATGGTGCCAATCCGGCGGCGATTAGCCCCAATGCGGGGCGAATTATGGAAGGGATGCTGCGCGAGGATTTGTTTACGGTGGTCCATGAGTTGTTTATGACGGATACGGCCGTTTATGCAGATATCGTGTTACCGGCAACCTCGCAGCTGGAGCAAACGGATTTGGTCAAAGCGTACGGCAATCGCACGCTGACCTATAACCAGCAAGCGATTGCACCGTTGGGCGAAGCGAAGAGCAATTGGGAGTTGATCGGCTTGCTAGCCAAAGAGATGGGCTTTACCGAATCGTGGCTTTATCAAACGCCGGAAGAAGTGATTGATGAGGTGCTGACGGCAACAGCAGCCAAGAATCCTGCATTGGAAGGGATTACGTTGGCGCGGCTGCAAAAGGAACATCACATCGAACTCAATGTGCCTGATGTGCCTTTTGCCGATGGCAAATTCCCCACGACGAGTGGCAAGGTGGAACTGTATTGCCAAGGGATGTTGACGATGGGGTATGAGCCATTGCCCTATTATGCGAATAAACATGATTTGGGTGGGCAAGATGGGGCGGCGGTAAACGGCCGTTTCCAAGCCGAAGAATCCCTGCAGCTCATCACTGGCGCAGCGCATCATTTTGTGACTAGCAGTTTTGCTAACCAACCGAACTTGCTCAAAAAGGAAGGGGAGCCATTTGTGGAGATTCATCCCCAAGATGCCACAAAACGCGCGATTGCCGCAGGTGATAGGGTCATTGTGGAAAACGGCCGTGGTTGGTGTGAGCTCGTGGCTAAGGTGACCGATGGTATCAAGCAGGGTGTGTTGGCCTCGCCAAAAGGGTATTGGGGACGCAATAACGTCAATTGGACAACCTCTGATGTATTGGGCGACATGGCGGGGCAGAGTACATTTCACAGCAATCGTGTGTGGATTAGGAAAAAGATTTAGGTGGTAAGTTGCGGGTAGAAAGTGGCAAGACCAGTGGCACAGAAAAACTTGCCACCTGCAACTTGCCACCTGCAACAATCTGAAATTTTGCCCGAGAAAACGGCCGTAAATTTGTACAAACCAAATTACCACTCTCTAAACGATTGTGGTATGATTGTGAAGATTAGATCAAATCCGAAAAGGCCTTAAAAAAACTATGGATTTTCAAGTTCCTTCTATCAATTTAGAATTAATTGCGCCTGTCCTCATTGTTCTGGTGGGCGGCGTGTTGACCATCCTTGTCGATCTCATTGCAGAGATTGTTGCGGATAGCCCTCGCTTTGGCAGTAAATACAGGAAAGCATGGGCACCGTGGATGGCGATTATCACCCTTTCTTTTGCCCTCGTCTGGACAGTCAGTATGTGGGGAACCACTGGGGGGACGTTTACACCCGAAGGTGGCGAAGCGATGATTGTGGTCGATAACTATGCCTCGTTCTTAAACATTATTTTTCTTATCACTGGTATTTTAGCAGTCTTGATTTCTGTTGGCTTTTTACGCCGTTATGAACTCAATAAACCAGAATTTTACATGTTGATGTTGATTTCTATTGGTGGAATGATGCTCATGGGGATGGGGAACGATTTGATCCTCATCTTTATGGCTTTAGAAATCTTATCGATTCCACTTTACATCATGTCTGGCTTTGCCTGGCCTCGTCCTGAATCGGAAGAGTCGGCGATGAAGTATTTTGTCCTTGGGGCATTTTCATCGGCCATCTTTGTTTTTGGGATTGCGATTATGTATGGGGCAGCTGGCTCCACATCATTGCCGATTATTTATGAAAACATTGATGTGACCTCTCCGTTGGCATTAACGGCCACAGCATTGCTTTTGGTAGGATTTGGCTTCAAAGTGGGTGCGGCTCCTTTCCATATGTGGACACCCGATGTCTATGAAGGTGCACCAACTGCAGTTACGGCGTTTATGTCTGTTGGCGCGAAGGTTGCTGGTTTTGCGGCTTTGATGCGCATTTTGGTTTTGGCACTGCCAGAAATGGCTGATGTCTGGATGACAGCCATTGCTCTTATTTCTGCTTTGACCTTACTGCTTGGTAACACGATTGCGATTGCGCAACAAAACATCAAACGGATGTTGGCTTACTCCAGCATCGCCCATGCAGGTTTTATTTTGATTGGTGTCGCGGCAGCAGGTGAAAACACAGCAGGGGTGAGCTCGGCCCTCTTTTACATGCTCGCTTATCTCTTCACCAACTTGGGTGCCTTTGCAGTCGTTATTGTTTTGGAACGCAAAGATGGCGACGGTGCTTTGCTTGATGATTACAAAGGATTGTCGAAACGTCACGCGGGGCTTGCACTTGTGATGGCCATTATGATGCTTTCTTTGGCTGGTATTCCGCCGACAGGGGGCTTTATTGGTAAGTTCTATGTCTTTGGTGCAGCCTTAGATGCGGGACTGGGTTGGTTGGCGATTTGGGGTGTGCTCACCAGTGTGATTTCAGCATTTTACTATTTGCGCGTGGTTTACCTCATGTTTATGTTTGATGGTGAAGGTGAATTGACCTTTGAACCAGGTTTGAAACTGGCGTTGGTGATTACGGCCGTTGTGACATTTGCGCTTGGTTTATTCCCCACAATGTGGCTCGATTTGGCTAGCCAAGCGGCTCTGACAACTTTCCAAGCTTTTGCGGGTGGGTAAGCCTTTTCGTAGATAGAAGAATCACAGATGAAATTTTGGAGAGCGGCCTTTTGGTCGCTCTTTTTGTTTGAGGGTTTTGGGTTCCCCAGCGGGAAACCCCTACAACAGGCGGCCTTGGATATACGGCCGTATTTCTTTTACCTCATCACCCACAATTGCCTTAAATCGATTGCATGTTTTCGGTGAAAATCCAGAGTAATCATTGTTCATGAAGCCGTACACATTTTCAATATGGGGGAGATGGGGTTGGATCTGTTCGTACCAATATTCCAATTCTGGCGTTTTATCGACGAGTTCCTTGTCTTTGGTCGTGTATTGCCCATGCGGCCCAATAAAGCGCAAATAGAGGAAATCTGTGGTGCACTGTATAGTTTTAGAGAGGTAGATGTAATCGGTGGCTGTCCAACAGATGTTGTGCTTGCTCAGCAGTGCGGCCGTTTCTGGGCTTTCCCACGATGTGTTCCGAAACTCGACGGCAAAGCGTATGTGTTTTGGGAGCGTTTGTAGGAATATGTCCAGTTCTTGAATACGGCCGTATCCAAATTCTGGCCCAAACTGAATGAGAATGACGCCAAGCTTATTTTCCAAAGCGGAAACGACCTCTAGGAACGTGTGCATCTCCTCAATACCGATTGCCAAAGATGGGGCATGGGTGATTGATTTTGGTGTTTTCAAGCAGAAGTTGAAGTTGTTAGGGGTGACGGTGGTCCAGCGGTGCACAGTTGAGGGGCGCGGGATGCCGTAAAACGTGGAGTCGATCTCGACGGCATTGAAATGCTGGCTGTAATGTGCCAGAAAATTTTTCTGTGCCATTCCCGCAGGATAAAAGGCTCCGACCCATTGTTTGTAGCCGAAGCCCATCGTCCCTAAATGCCAATTGATACTACGAATATCTAATCTCCAATCTTAGTGAATAGAATGCAGATTATTCCCTTCGGTCATTTGCTGATTTTCCCGATCTTTGTTTATCAAAATAATCGGGTATCAGGTAAATCAGGCTCATCCGTGTCATCTGCGTTCTATGCACTTTCTATGTTAGTCGCCAGCTTGGGGAACGGCCGTAACCGAATCTGTGACCATTTCTGGCACATGTTCATGGGCAATGCCGTAATTGATATAGACACAGACGATAAACAAGCCCATGGCTACAGCTTGATGCGCCAGCGCAATCCAGATGGGTACACTCAACAAAACGGTGAAGATGCCAAGTAAAATTTGGGCAGTGACGAACACAAAGAAAATATTCATTGCCTTGAACATACTGGTTCCATAATGGCGTTTGCGCAATACATAATAAAGAATAAAGCCAACGATGGGTACGGCAAAGGCAAACCAACGATGGATGAAGTGTACGGTGAGGGGGGAGGCAACCAAGTTATGCCACCATGGTGTGAATTGATCGAACAGCCCTTGTGGAATGAAACGGCCGTACATTGTTGGATACGTATTGGAAATCCAACCCGCTTTCAACCCGGCGACAAAACCCCCATATGAAATTTGCACGATTACGGCCACAATTAAAAAGATGGACATCCAATAGGGTGCAGACTTCATAATGTGTGGTACACGTTTGGGGAATCCATACACATGGTTCAACGCAGTCCAAAAGGTAACTGCCAATAAAAACATCGCTGTCAACAAATGAATCGTCAACCGATAATGGCTTACCGCAGGATTGTCAACCAGACCACTGCTAACCATATACCAACCTAAAAAGCCTTGGAAAGCAAACATGATCGATATGAAGATGTAAATAAAGGATTTACGCCACGGAATAATCCCTTTGATCAAAAAGTAAGCGAGAGGTATGACCACAAAAAGCCCTGCAAAGCGTCCTACAAGCCGATGAAAATATTCCACATAAAAAATCTCTTTATAATCTTCTACCGTCATGTGGGAGTTGATTTTGATAAATTCTGGGGTTTCTTGATATTTGGCAAACTCAGCTTGCCAAGCCTCTTCACCAATGGGCGGTACAACACCGCTGACTGGGTTCCATTCCACAATGGAAAGTCCAGAACGAGTGAGGCGCGTATACCCCCCAATCGTGATCATTAAAATGACTAAAACACAGATGGTAAATAACCAGGTGATAACAGCTTTGTTTTGCTTCTCCGTCATCGCTTACTCCTCGTAAATCGGATTGATAATCCGATATTCGGTTTACCAAACCGAACTGCAATTTTTACTCATGATGGTGCATGCCAAGCATGAAGGTGCTCAAAAGTAAAGGTTGTGAAATTTCTAACGATATTGACCGATTATATCAACATTTCATCTGATGCGGAGGGACATTAATCAACTTTTTGTGTGTTAAGTGTCATTTACTAATCGCAATGTAGGTGTCGTTTCAGTCGTAGCGAGAAATCTTTTTTGCTATTTTATGCCTTGAAATATTGATGAGTGTGATCGCTGCCATTATTCGCGGTCAGAAATAATGGTACCTAGGGGATCTTCATCATCTTCTTCAACATACGTTTTGCGTGTTTTCCCCCCATCTTTTGGGTCTTCGACAAGTCCCATTTCGTAAAGATGTTCCATCATGCGTGCCGCACGCGGGAAGCCAACCCGCAAACGTCGCTGTAGCAATGATGTAGAAATGGTGTCATATTTTTGGCAGAGCTCGATGGCTTGCTCGAGCATGCTATCTGTTTCATCAAGCAAGGCATGTTTGGCAATAAGACTTTCCCAAGGGGCGGGCATGGGCTCATAATCTTCGGGCATGGCATCTTGCCAAAAGTGAACAATGCCTTCGACTTCAAAGTCGTTCACAAAAACACCTTGTACCCGTTCTGGAGATGGGGCATCTGGGGGCAAGAAGAGCATATCTCCTTTCCCCAAAAGTTGCTCTGCGCCTGTTGTATCTAAAATGACACGAGAATCTGTATTGGAGGCAACGGAAAACGACATACGTGATGGAAAGTTGGCCTTGATTAATCCGGTGATGACGTCAGTAGACGGCCGTTGTGTAGCCACTACCAGATGAATACCTGTTGCTCGTGCCATTTGCGCCAAACGGCACAATGTTCGTTCCACATCACCAGGATAGGTGTGCATCAGATCTGCCAACTCATCGATAAAAACAGCAATATAAGGCAGCTTTTTATATTGCTTCATAGTGGTGACTTTGCGATTGTACCCATTCAAGTTGCGAGCATGGACTAGGGAGAAAAGCTCATAACGGCGATCCATTTCAGCCGTAAGCCAACGTAAAACACCTACAGCCCGATCCGCTTCGACTTCGACTTGACCAATGAGATGAGGTAATCCGTTGAAACGGATGAATTCTACCTTTTTGGGATCTATCATGACGAGTTGCAGCTTTTCTGGTGGATTGTTAAACACCAGGCAAGCAATTATCGCATTCATGCAGACTGATTTACCCGAGCCGGTTGTCCCTGCAATGAGTAAGTGTGGTAATTTCGCGAGATCTACGGCAACAGGCTGCCCCGAAACATTTGCCCCTAAGCCAACAGTTAAGGGTGCTTTGATCTCGTTGTACTGCTCTGATTCAATAATGGAGCGCAAACGAACCAGACTGACTGTGTGGTTGGGCACTTCAATACCAACAATTCCTTTACCGGGAACGGGTGCTTGGATGCGTAATCGTTGAGCGGCTAAGGCCAGGGCAATATCTTTACGTAAGGAGGCAATTTGACCGATACGTACTTTTTGTTGTTTGATTTCGCCATCGGGTCCGGGTTTTTCGATATACCCAGGCTCAACACCAAATTGGGTAACAGCAGGCCCTTGTTGAATGGAAGTGACACGTGCTGGCAGCCCAAAATGGGACAGGGTTTCTTCGATGATTTGTGTTTTTTCGTCTATCTCTTCTTGTGACAATGTTTCAATTCGCCCTAGTTGCAAGAGAGTGATTGGCGGTAGTTTGTGACTCCGGTGGGTATGGTCGCTCGATTCTTCTTCGATAACGGCCGTTTCCACTACAATTGTCGGCGGGGGCATGTTCGATTGTGGTAAGCCGATCATTGATTCCGTGATGATCATAGGTTCTTGAGGTTCTTTTGGAGCAAGGTCTTCAGAGAGCTTTCCCAATCGGAGAGAGAGATGGTTTAACTTTTGCAATAGATCATCCCAGGTAAAAGAGAAAATAAGACTGAGACCGTAGACAAGCAAACAGAAATAGAAGAATCCCGTCAGCAATGGTCCGAAAAAGTCTAGGAGTGGTTCTGATAAAGCCCAGCCAACTAAACCACCCCCTTTGCCTTGATGAGCTTCCGGAAGCGTTGCTTTGGTGAGAATGCTTGAGAGTGGCAGTAAGGTGAGTAGAATGAGTTCAAAGCCAATAACTTGTGAATTTTTAACGGAATACGGCCGTTCTATTTTGCGCAAGGTGATGTGTAGCCCACCAGCAGCAAACGACAGCAACAGGAGATAAGCGCCCCAGCCAAATCCTTCGCGGAACAAGCAAATCCATACACCAGGGCACGCCTCATCTGGCAAACTGAGCAATGCCAGAAAGATAAGAAATGAGACTAGAAAAATACCTAACCCAAGTAGCTCAATCCGCCAAGGCATAAGGCTGTTAATCAAGCGTTCATCCCAAGTAGGTGGGGGCGGTTCCGAGGAAGGCTTTTACGTCGGTTAGTCGATTTTGTGCGCGCCATATGGCTATTATACGCTAAATCTTGATTTATGAAGGATAATACGTAACTATATTGGCTGAAGATATGTGTTATGTGAAAGCGATAAAGTTCTGGAAATAACGAGAGGCGATTTTTGTATGCTTACTTAAGTAATTTACGATTTTTGCTAAATTTATTTCAAAAAACTTAATGTGCTTTACTCTTTCTATAGATTGTTGAGAAGTGTAAGAGAATTCAAAATGGTGTGAGAATGTGGGTGCTGGGAGTATTTTTATTGAATGCAAAGGATGATTATGATTCGTGTAGGCATGAACGGCCGTTTCTTCCCAGGAAATTGGCGGCCAGCAAAAGAAGAAATACAATTTGCGCAAAAGTCAGGCTTTGCTGGTATCCAGTTTCCTGGTGAGGAAGAAGGGCTCTCACCTGAACGATTGGGGCATCCACTGGCAGAGGTGGGGGTGATGATGCGTGATGCAGAGTTAGAGCCGGTGATGGAGATCATTGTGCGCATGGATGAAAACGGCCGTACTGCAAATGGATATACGGCCGTTGAGGTGTTACAAAATAATCTGCCTGCAATTCGCGCGTTAGGTTGCAGTTGCGTGCATTGGCATCCGATGCTCCTGGCTTATGATGACGGGGGTGTGATGCGCCAAATCGAGCGCGATTTTCTGGATTATTGCGCAGAGGGTGTCAGCATTGCCCAGAATGAGGGGTTCTTATTTGGAATTGAACACAATGCGGCGAATATTCCTTTCTTCTCAAACCCAAAATGGATCACGGTTTTGATAACGGCCGTTTCTAACCTTCATTTTGTCTGGGATTTTAATCATACCAAGCCCAGCCACCTTGAATCGTTTTTGTTGCTAGCTTCACGCATGAGTATGCTGCATATCGCTGATGCGCCGCTGCCAAAGTTGAATTGTCATCTGCCGCTGGGCGCAGGGACAATAGATATTGCTGCGTATAGCCAAGCGGTTGTGGAACGCGGGTTTGAGGGCATTGGGATTTTAGAAATTGGTGGTGCCCCATGGTCTGGTGGCTTCGGACAGGATACCGATGAAGCCCTTATGCATTCAAAACAACAGCTGTTACAACCATAACTAATCCACAACTTTATTGATTTCTCTTCCTCATGATCAACTTGCTTTAAGTAAGGTGTAGATTATTTGTGCCTCCTCTTTGTCTTATCTTATGTGCAACCTCAGACCATCAAAATGCATGTATTCCATTATGAAAACCAATTTTATAGAACACTTGTTTTATGGACAAGAATTGTTTATAATGCGTAACCAAAAGGTTACATGTTATGAAAAAAGACGTCTTTCAGGCAATTGCCGAACCTAAACGCAGAGCAATACTTGATTTGTTAGTAGAACAAAGCTTAACAATCAATAGCATTGCGGAACATTTTGACATCAGCCGACCGGCAATATCGAAACATATCAAGATATTGACGGAAAGCGAATTAGTTGTCATTCATCAACGGGGCCGCGAACGATATTGCGCAGTCCAACCAGATAAGCTCAATGAGGTAGCAGATTGGATTACGCAATATCAACAAGTGTATGAAGCACGCTTTAAGCGCTTGGATGCCCTCTTGGATGAGTTGCAAAACAAGGAGCGATTAAAACAAGATGAACACAAAAGTTAGTCAAACAGAAATTACGGCCGAACCAGGGAAACAAGAAATGTTTATTACCAGAGAATTCGATGCGCCACGAGAGCTCGTATTTAAAGCATTTACAGATCCAGAACTGTTTGTCCAGTGGATGGGACCCCATGATTTCACAATGAAATTAGAGCTATTTGAGCCTGTCAGCGGTGGACGTTGGCGTTTTATTCATATTGATCAAGAGGGCAATGAATACGCTTTCCATGGTGTCCATCATGATGTGACTGCGCCAGAAAGAATTATCCAAACGTTTGAGTATGAAGGATTACCGGAATCAGGTCATGTCATCTTGGAAACGATGAGATTGGAAGAATTACGAAACGGCCGTACCCGTTTCGTGGGTCAATCTGTGTTTCAGTCCGTAGCTGATCGGGATGGCATGATCCAATCAGGTATGGAACAAGGCATCAATGAAGGGTACGAAAAACTCGATGAACTGTTAGAAAAAGCGCAAAAGTAAAACTTTTGCAGTTTTGGCAGGAGAGGTAGGTGTAAATCTGCCTCTCCTTGTGATAATTCTGAAAAATCGATAAGGAGAAAATGATGCAAAAGATCACCCCTTTTTTATGGTACGACGATCAAGCAGAAGAAGCTGCCAATTTTTACGTTTCCATTTTTAAAAATTCCAAGATCATTGATGTCACACGACATGGAGAAGATGGACCAGCTTTCATGGTTACGTTTGAACTTGATGGGCAAAGAATCATGGCGCTTAATGGTGGTCCGCAATTTCCCATGACAGAATCATTTTCTCTTTTTGTGAATTGTGAATCACAGAAAGAAGTTGATGAATTATGGGACAAGCTCACAGCAGATGGAGAAGAGAGCATGTGTGGCTGGTTAAAAGATAAGTATGGTTTGTCATGGCAAATTGTCCCTAATGAATTGATGGTTTTGATGCAGGATGAGGATGCAGCGAAAGCGCAAAGAGTCAGAGAAGCAATGTTACAAATGCAAAAAATAGACATCCCCACACTACGACAAGCATACGAACAAGCATAAATATTGTCATCATGGCAAGAGGTACGTAATGAGGAAACCTAAGCAATATACAAGAAATCATTACGGCCTTCTTGCTATTCATGTGTAGACATTGCTATTAGGGGAAATAGCGCTAGTAAATGGATCTGTGGGAGGACTTATCAAGTACCACAATTTGTGCATATTGGAGTATCATTAACGCGGTAATTACAAGCAAACAGTCTAAGGAGAGGAGTCACCTTGATACTTACAAATCCAAATGGTACGGAAACGTTTTATATAGAAGTTGGCGAAAAAACGGCAGAAACCATTATCTTGTTGCATGGTATTGGTGCTGATGCCAATATGTGGCAACCACAAATGAAGAGTTTTGCTAAGGCTGGCTATCATTTGCTCATTCCTGATTTGTTTGGACACGGCCGTTCTGCAAAACTAGAGCACATTGAACTATCGGACTGGTCGAATCAAATCAAATGGTTGCTACAAGCGCAGGATATTGAGAAATGCCACCTTATTGGAGTGAGCATGGGTGGGGTCATCGCGCAATCATTTTTGGTGGAGCATCATCAATTGGTCGATAAAGTGGTCATCTCTGATTCTTTTGCCGAATTGAGCACGTTTAAAGAAAAGATGTTGGGTTTTTCGCAGGTATTTGGTTTCCACGTGTTCAAAATTTTGGGCACCAAAACCTTGGCTAAAGGGATGCAGTCGACCTACAAAGCAGATTATGCTAAAGCCGCACGAGATTATTTTGCCCAGGCTAGTCTAAATGTAGATTTGAACCAGATGGTTTTAGCGCGCAAAGCGATTAATAAAATCGATGTTTTGCAAGATTTGGAAAATGTCTATACCTCTGCCTTGGTTATGGTGGGCACAGAATTTGGGCAAGCTTTTATCGACATCAACCAAAAAATTGCCGATGCATTGCCCAATTCAAAATTCGTCACCTTAGAGCAATCAATGGATCCTTCTAACTTAGTCAATCCTGTTGCGTTCGATAAAGAAGTGCTCGAATTTCTGCAAGCGACGTGATTTTGCGGTTAACGACGCTTTAGGAAAAGGACAAAGGCACCACCTAAAGCAACCAATCCTAAAACTCCAAATGCCATGCCTAAGATGACATTGTTGTTTGGTGGTGCTGTTGATGTTGTCGGTTGTGGTGATGGTGTGGAAACGGCCGTTTCTTGTTCCACAACCACGGCAACTGCTTCTGCCGTCGCTGTAGCAGTCGGCACAACCATGGTCGGGATGGGTGTGATCGTTGCTGTGGGTAATGTTGGCGCGGGGTAAGCCGCATTGGGTGTGTGTGTCGCCGTGGGTACGAAAGTGGCCGTTGCTGTCGGGGCGGCAACCTCTGATGAAGAGATAG
>JBNKHS010000111.1:0-11322 GCA_050290485.1 Promineifilaceae bacterium (SeqCode)
GATGAGTTTCCACAATTACACAAAAAGTATTGGGGAAAACATTTCTGGGCAATTGGCTATGCCGCGTTTAGCGCGGGAGCCGTAACGGATGAAATGATACAGGAATATTTGGACAAGCATGATAAGCATCCGAATCACAACGATGAAGATTTTGTTGTGGAGTAACGACTTTCAGTCGGAAAGCACTGGCGCAAGCCAGACAGCTTTCAGTCGGCTTTAGCCGAAACAGCGACTTTCAGTCGCAACCAATCCTATGGGCTTTCAGCCCATAGTTGTTTAGTTACTCCACCCACTCCATCGTTGCGCCCAGCGACTGCATCATTTCGACAAACCCAGGGAAGCTGTCTGCAGCGCAGTCTGCATTTTCAATCATTGTCATTCCATGTGTAACCAATCCAGCAACCGCCAAAGACATGGCCAGCCGATGGTCATCGTGGCTGTCAACTTCTGCACTGTAGAGACGGGATGGCCCGTGAATCATAAACCCATCAGGGAATTCGCTAATATTTACACCCAGCTTTTTCAACTCGCCGCTTAAGACCCCAATACGGTCCACTTCTTTAACACGCAGCTCCGATGCATCATGAACCGTACTGTGTCCGGCAGCTTGACTGGCGGCAACAGCCCAAATGGGGAGCTCATCGATGCCACGCACGACCAATTGACCCCGAATTTGAGCGGGGTGCAGTTCATCGAAGCAAACAGTTAGATCGGCTGCGGGTTCACCACCCGTTTCGCGTTCATTATTAATTTCATAATTTGCGCCCATTGCTTTGAGCATATTGAGAATTCCTGTGCGTGTCTCGTTCATGCCTACATTTTCAATGACAATCTTGGAGTGAGGAACAATTGAAGCGGCAACAATGGGGAAGGCTGCTGAGGACATATCGCTAGGAACGGTGAGATCTAAAGGTTGTAATTTTAGTTCACCAGCAGGTTTGCGTAAGGTAATCCAATTGTCTTCTTCAACAATATCGACGCCCATAGCACGTAACATACGCTCGGTATGGTCGCGTGCGGGACCTGGTTGGTAAACGGCCGTATCGCCCTCTGCATACAACCCAGCTAAGAGCAAGGCACTTTTAACTTGCCCACTGGTGACATTCATCTCATAGCGGATGCCTGTAAGTTCAGCAGGGTCAACATGCATGGGGGCACAACCATTTGTGCTGCTGATTTGGGCTCCCATTTTGCTTAATGGTTTCGTAATACGCTCCATCGGACGCTTACGCAATTGTTCACTCCCATCCAGAATTGAATGAAAGCGTTGGCCGACCATGATGCCAGCGATTAAGCGAATGCCTGTGCCCGCATTTTTTAAATCTAAAGCACCAGCAGGTGGCTGCAGCCCATGTAAACCCACTCCTTCAATTTCTAAATCCCAGGCAATGGGTGACTTTTTTTCAACTTGAACATGAACCCCCATGGCTTTAATTGCTTCGAGAGTTGCCAGCGTATCCCCTGCAGGCAGCCAACGGCGAATAATACTTTTTCCTTCGGCAATAGCGGCGAGCATAACCGCGCGATGGCTTATGGATTTATCGCCCGGCACCGTAATGCGGCCTTTTAGCGGGGCTTTTTGTGGTCTAACAAGTAGTTTTTTAGACATACAACTTCCTTTGAAAATGTTTTGTAATGAGGGGTAGTAGGTTGAATGATGCGTGAAACGTGATGCGTGAATTTACTCGTTACGCATCACGCATCACGTTTCACGTCTTTATCTTTTAAATCGTTTCATTTGTTGTGCTAACACTTGCGTCTTTTTATCTTCACGGTCGGCATCTAAGCGAGCTACTGGTGGGCGTCCCACACGTTCAGCTTGTTCTAAAGCATGGTGCACCAAGAGATAGTTTTTATGACGCATAAATTCTTCATGAGTGGCATCAGGATTGGTGGCCTTATATGCGTTTTCGGCCGTTTCCATTTTTTCTTTGATGTCTACGATTTCGTCTGCAGGTAAGTAAGCGGCTGTCGTACTAAATTCAAAATAATCAGCGACGGGCACAATGCGCGTCAAGATGATTTCGCCAATTTCTACATTGCCACGACCGCCAGCCTCATAGACAACATGTTCTTCGCCACTGAAGTAGTCCCGTAATTGCAGTTGTTGCCCTTCGTACCCGGTTAGTTCAAACCCACTGGCTGGTGGAGCTTCAACCCATTGCTCAATTAAGGTCTGTTGTGGCTTTGCCAGATCATCGTATTTTTCTTCACGATAGATCTGGATGAGAAAACGGCCGTCTTCCATTTGATAGTCAAACATGAACCAGTCAAAGAAACGAAATGCTTCCGGCATGCTCATCTCTTCCGCATTGTCCACGTCATAGAAGCCATTCCAATATAAAGCCAACGCCTTGGCAAAATCTTCAGAGAAGCGTTCATCTCGTGCATATTTAAGTAAGTCACGGCGTACAAACCGGCCTGCTTCTTTTACTTCACGTGACTCTTGCTCACGTTGTTTGTCTTCTTTCATGTGGCATTGTTTATATTTCTTGCCACTGCCACAATAACATGGATCATTCCGTCCGATTTTGCTCATAAGTTTGTCCTTGAAATAATAAAGAGGATAGCTTATTTAGATGTTCTAAAAATTTGGCAATTTGTAATTGAGCAATTACTTAATTGCCTAGTTATCATTACCAAGCTATCAAAACAATAACTATTTAATCCCCAATATTGGTAATAGTTCACTTAATTGTGTAATTGTGTAATCTGGTACGACGCCATCAAGCTCATAATTGAGATGAGGCGGGTTCATCAAGACGCTAATCATACCAGTGTTATTCGCTCCGGCAATATCATTTGCAGGACGATCACCGACAAATACGGCCGTATCTGCCATCACCCCCAACTCTGTTAACGCATAATTATAAATTGCTGTATGTGGCTTCATGAAGCCTATATCACCAGATGTAACCCGTACGTCCAAATAGGGCAGAATGCCATACGTCTCAAGTTCAATATCACGCATCCACATCGGTTGCATCGAGTTGGTAATTAACCCAATTTTAAAGCCTTGAGTTTTTAAAGTCTGTAGTACTGCAAGTGTATCATCATAAGGGACAACGCCCGGAACTGGTTGCCAATCATAGGCGTGTAAAACATGGTCAATATTAATTTGTGAAAGATCTAACTCCAAAGCAAGAAACATCTCTTGCAGAACGGTTGCAAAAGCAACGCCCGCCCATGTCTTTTTGGCTTCTGTCCAACAATTAATTAAACATTCCCGAAAAGTAAGCAAAAACTCATCCAAAGGAGGCAAAATAAAATTGCGTTCTGCCAAATAAAGATAAACATTGCCCACATGTTTTCGATTGATACCTGTGCCGTCTAAAGTTTGCCCCGACCAATCGATCAAAGTGTCGTCAAGGTCGAATAAGACAGCATTTACAGATCGAATTTGTGCTTCCAATACGTTAACCTTTCGTAATAATAGCCCCAATTATGATACTAAGCTGTGTGTCGCTCTAATTTATGCTTCTTCCAAATCCGCAGCATACCGATTGATGAGCAAAATAGCTGCAACCCCAACTAAAGCCAACACAAAAGCAATTGCAAACTCTGTGATACCTGCTTGGCTAGAGAAATCAGGAAGAATATTAAATTGCTTAACTACAATGAAATGACCATCGCTATTCACAATTTTATTCCCAAGATCATCCAACAACCACTCCACATCAACCTTCCAAGGCCAAATTTTGCGCAAGCTGCCCAACATAAACCCAATCAAAATTGCTACTGTGTAATCGTGGTAATTTTTGAAGAGCCACCCCAAAATTTGCGCTAGAGTGACCAATCCTAGTACAGCACCGATACCAATGAACATAATCGGCCAAATATTACTAATATCACCACCACGGAGTCCATTTACAGCCCCAAGGACAAACTCATATTTGCCCAGGAGGACTAAAATGAATGCACCAGAGATGCCAGGTAAAATTAAAGCACAACTAGCCAATGCCCCAACTAAAATTAAAAACCACCAAGCGGTTGGTGTTGTTACCGGAACCAACCCCACTAGGAAAAATGATCCAACAGCCCCTATTGCTAATAATATGACGAGTTGGACGTTCCACTGTTTTATCCGTTTACTAACAACAAAAACGGATGCCAGAACTAGGCCAAAGAAAAAGCTCCAAATGTAAACAGGGTAATTTTCTAACGCGCTTTCTAGCAAGCCCGCTAATGTAATGATTGCGAGTAGAATACCTAAACCTAAAGCCAGCAAGAATTTCCAATTGACGATGCTGAATAGATCTTTGATTTGCAATTTCAGTAGAGCGCGCCAAAATTCTGGTTGCCCTGCTGTGCGAATCGAGTCGATTAACTCTTCATAAATGCCAAAAATAAACGCGATTGTTCCCCCAGATACGCCGGGCACAATATCCGATGACCCCATGGCAAATCCGCGTGCCGTAATTCCTAATAAGTCACGCAATGACCGATCTGGCCAAACCGATTCTTTGTCTTCATTGTTTTTTGTTTCACTTGTTGATGATGTTTCCATGCGTTCACACTCACTATGTCAGAATTTTCACAAACGTAGAATTATAAGTGAAAGCGACAAAGCATCCAAGCCAAAAATGATTTATTTAGTTTTGGTAAAGCGTTTATCGTATTTGGCATCATTTGCTAGAAAGGGGAGCGCCCCGGAGGAGGGGGGTCCGGGGCGCTTTAAAAAGGAGAAAAAGTTGTGTGTCCTTGCGTGAAATAAGTATCGCTTATTACAAGGTGATTGTAAATGGGACTTTCTTCTCACTTATGAATTTCTGTTCTGTTTGAAATGTGGTTTATATGTGGGAATGGGGAAACGGCCGTATCTAAACTGGTATTGAGCAACTGAGTAATTGAGTAATTGAGTAAATTAATATTACCCAATTACTCAATTACAAATTTATCAATTTAGCGGAATAATTCGCGTACAATAATGTTGCGTTGAATTTGGCTTGTGCCCTCATAAATTTGGTAAATTTTCACATCCCGCATCAATTTCTCTACAGGATATTCGGACATATACCCATAACCGCCAAAAACTTGAACTGCGTTAGTGGTCACTTTCATGGCCATATCGGCGGCAAACGCTTTGGCGTAAGCGGCGGCTGTGGTGTTGGTTGAGCCACTATCAACCGCCCACGCGGCTTTCCAGACGAGATTACGTGCTGCTTCTACATTCATAGCCATGTCAGCAACCATATGGCCAATGGCTTGATGCTGCCAAATTGGCTTGCCCATTGCATGACGTTCTTTAGCGTATTTGATCGCTTCGTCTAAAGCACGTTGTGCCACACCTACTGCCCCTGCAGCAACGGAGGGGCGGCTGTGGTCGAAGACTTTCATCGCATAAAGGAACCCTTTACCTTCTTCACCAAGAAGATGGGTTGCTGGCACTTTGACGTTATCAAAGATGACTTCAGCCGTATCGGAAGCATGTTGCCCCATTTTATCGAATGGTTTGCCCACACTAACACCTTCCCATTCTCGTTCAACGACGAAGAAGCTCATACCAGTGTAGCGATTTTTGGTGCCACGGGTTTCAGGATTTGTGTAGGCAAGGACGGTGTAGAAGTTGGCGTTGGTTGCCCCGGTGATGAATGTTTTGCCCCCATTGAGAATATAATGGTCGCCTTCTTTGATGGCTGTGGTTTGGATGCCAGCGACATCTGACCCTGCTTCTGGTTCGGTGACGCAGTAAGCACAGAGTTCTCCGCCACCCATCCGTTCGCCATATTCCATTTTTTGCTCATCGCTGCCGCCAATGAGGATGGGCAACATGCCAAGGCCATTGACACCGAGGGCGGTGCTGATGCCTGAACAGCCCCAAGCGAGTTCTTCGCTGACGAGACATTCTTCGAACATGGTAAGGCCAAGCCCCCCAAATTTTTCGGGGATGCTCATGGTGGTGAAGCCCATTTCTTGTGCTTTTTTGACGACAGGCCACGGATATTCGTGGGATTTGTCGTAATGTTCAGCGACAGGAGCGATTTCTTTGCGGGCGAAATCGCGGGCGAGTTGGCGTATCTCTTTGTGTTCATCGCTTAATCCGAAATTTACTGTTGCGGTCATTTGAATCTCCTTGTTTGGGAAAATTATATTTTGCTGGCGTGCTAGGAATTTTGCCAGATGTTTGTTAATTGGTTAGAGTGTCGAGTTCATCGGCAGGGGGTGGGGGTGAATCAGGCTTGGTGGAAACGGCCGTTTCTGTTTCATTTTCTGTGGCAGATTCACTTTTTTGTGATGCAGCTTCACCTTCTCCAACTTCCGCCTGAGTTAAGTTGATTGTCATCACACCATCTTCATTGCCCGTATCGACAATAGCAGAACGGGTAATTTGCCCTTGTTGAGCGACGGGTCCTTCAACAAAAACTTTGGACAGGGCAAAGCCAATAATGTTTCCTTGCTCGCCGAGAACCACATCCCCAATGGTAGCGACACGGGTGCCGCCAGGTGTGTCAACTTCGCGCCCCTTCAGTTTGCTTAAGCGCACCCATGATTTGGCGTCATCATGATTGTCCTCTTGCATAATCACATCATTGTCATTGACAAGTACGGCGTCAATACCATAGACGGAAACTTGATTGCTGGGAATCATCAACGATTTGCGTTTGAGCAGGCCTTCTGTGCCGGTAAAGATGCCTGTGATGATATTGAGAGCATTGTCGAAATATACATCTTTGACTGAGCCAAGGTTTTGACCATCGGTGATACTGTAGATTGGTTTACCCGTTAAATCTTTTCCTAGTCGCATCTATTACCTCACTATTATTTTGTGTGAATGGGTTCACTGTAAAGGGTTCAGTTTTTGTTGTTATGGTTTATGACGCATTGCGTCTTAAATAGATTATAGTCATTGTTTGGCTGTCGGCAAAGGGGGAAGTTAAACTAGGGGGCGTTGCAGGTGGCAAGTAAGATGTAGCAAGTGGTTTTGTTGCAGAATTTTTGGAGAGATGGTGATGGATAAGTTGTTTACAAATCAAGTTGCTGTAATAACAGGTGCAGGCGAAGGAATTGGTTTGGAGATTGCGCGCCAGTTGGCGTTACAAGGTGCTTCTGTCTTGTTGAATGATATAGATGAAGCTAAAGCGAAAGAAACGGCCGTATCTATTCAAAAGGAAGGTGGGCAATGTATGGGCGTTGGTGGTGATGTTGGCAATGTGGAAGTTGTTCGTGGGTTGGTAGAGCGAGCGGTTGCGGAATACGGCCGTTTAGATTTGGCCATTGCCAATGCCGGATTAACCTACTGGATCGATTTCTTTAGCTATGAACCGGAACAATTTAACCGCATTATGAATGTGAATTTAGGAGGCTCTTATTTCTTGGCACAAGCAGCCGCACGGCAAATGCGCAAACAAGGGGATGGCGGACGGATTCTGTTGATGTCTTCTGTAACCGGACATCAAGCCATTCAATATGCCTCCGTCTACAGTATGACCAAAGCGGCTTTAGAGATGATGGCGCGTAACTTAGTCGTTGAACTCTCACAATACGGCATCACGATCAACGCCATTGCTCCCGGCGCAACGGTTACGCCACGTAATTTGGCTGATGACCCCAACTACGAAGCCGTCTGGGCAGAATTGACACCGACAAATCGACCAGCCTTCCCGACAGATATTGCCAATACCGCCCTGTTTTTGCTCTCGCCAAATGCTGGACAAATTACAGGACAAACGATTATTGTAGATGGTGGATGGACGGCGTTGAGTCCTGTTCCACAAATGGATTTTGCAATTACAGAAGAGAATGAGAATAAAAGCTGATGTCATTTAAAGAACATTTTGAAAAATATTCCTCAAGCTATGTAACTATGATTGTTGTCGTTGTGGTCGGCTATTTGGTTACCTTTATGGGCGCGTTTTCTGATGAAGGCTACACGGCGAGCTTAGCAGAAACAGTGATAGCAGTTATTTTAGGAGTTATTTACTTAATTGTTAGTTTGGTTGAAGATCAATACTTTGAAAGATTTTCTTCTGTAGTTGGTAAAGCATTCTACTTTGTTTTTGTTTTGAGTGTGTTGTTTACTATCAATTGGTTGATTGGGCCGGGGGGCATTTGGCTTGCTGCTTTGCCGGTGGCGGCAACAGCCGTTATCTTTTTACCATTTTGGGGACAGGTTGTTGTTGATATTCTCCTTTTGGCCGTCATGGTGCTTCCCCTTGGCCTACGTTATGATGCGTGGGAGGGTGCTTTATTTTTAGCACTTAGTTTAAGCCCTGCCATTTTATTTGTTGTTGTCTTTACAAAGGCGCAACAAAATGCGCAAGAGGCACGAGAAGAAGCAGAAGCCTTAACGGCCGAATTAGAACAGGCCAATCGACAGTTGACAGAGTATGCGACCCAAGCGGAAGAATTAGCAACGATTGAGGAGCGCAATCGCTTGGCGCGTGAAATTCACGACAATCTTGGTCATTATTTGACGGTGGTCAATGTGCAAATTGGCGCAGCCAAAGTATTGATCACTCAAGAGCAATCGCAGAAGGCGATGGAGGCGTTGGATAAGGCGCAAACGTTGACGCAAGAGGGATTAACGGCCGTTCGCCAATCGGTCGCCACCTTAAGAGAATCCCCACTCGGGAACAAGCCATTAGCAGAAGCAATTGCCCCGTTTATCGAGGAAACAAATAATGCGGGTATCTTGACTAAATTAACAGTTAACGGGGAACCTCATGCGCTTGATCCCAAAGTGGCCTTTACCTTGTATCGGGTGGCACAAGAAGGATTGACGAATGTGCGGCGTCACGCGCACGCTTCATCGGCAGAGGTTATATTGGATTACACATCACCCTATGAGATTCGCTTACAAATAAAAGATGACGGTGTGGGAACGGCCGTTGTTGAGAATGGATTTGGTCTCCTTGGGGTGCAAGAGCGTGTACAACTTTTAGATGGAGATGTGACTGTCGAAACTCGACCTGGCGAAAGTTTTGCTTTACAAATAACAATACCTATCAATGGTAAAATCGCCTTACAGGGCGAAAGTAATCAAATTTAAAGAGGAACAGATGCCCATACGTATCTTACTAGTAGATGATCAAGCTCTTTTTCGCGAAGGATTACGTACTTTACTTTCTGTGTATGAGGATTTAACCGTCATTGGTGAAGCCAACAATGGACAAGAAGCAATCGAGTTTGTGGCTCAAGATCAACCTGATGTGATCTTGATGGATTTGCGTATGCCGGTGCTTAACGGTGTGGCAGCGACGAAGCAGATTTGCACCCAATTTCCTCAATGCCGTGTTATTGTTTTAACCACATTCGATGATGATGAACACGTTTTTGATGGATTACGGGCAGGGGCAGTTGGCTATTTGCTCAAAGATGTCCCTTCAGAAAAGTTAGTGGAAGCGATTCGTACCACCGCAGCCGGACAATCTTTTCTACAACCTTCCGTGGCGGCCAAAGTTGTTGCTGAGTTTACGCGCATGTCTGATCCCCCTCCAACTGATCCGCAAGCAGGTTTGGTTGAACCCTTATCCAGTCGTGAATTAGAAATTTTGGGCTTAATCGCTACAGGAGCGAGCAACAAAGAAGTTGCGACCAAACTCTACATTACAGAAGGAACAGTCAAAAACCACGTTACTAATATCCTTGGCAAACTTGGTGTGCGTGACCGTACCCAAGCCGCAATCAAAGCCAAAGACATGGGCATTATTTGATCCGTGATGCGTGGTGCGTAAAAAATTCACAATTATTCATTATTCGTTATCCATTATCCGCTCAAAGTAACAGCTCCTCATTTCTTACAGGCAAAGGTCATAACGAGAGTATGACCTGATAATGACCTCTGCCACATCAAAAGATTAACTCAAACCAATAAACTTCTAGCAATTGATTGAAAATAACGTGATGATTTGTCATTTGCGTTTCACGCATCATGCAACACGCATCACATCTTGGAGGTTTATGATGGGCAGTGCAATGGTAACTGTGCAGAATTTGCACAAAAGCTATGGTGTTTTTGATGCGGTCAAAGGATTGACGTTTCAAATTCAACGTGGTGAGATTTTTGGTTTATTAGGGCCAAATGGGGCAGGAAAGACGACGACGATTTCGATGTTGACAGGCATGTTAGAGCCAACAAACGGCCGTATTAATCTTGACAACATCGATCTACAAAAACAAGCGAACAAAGCCAAACAAAAGATTGGACTTGTCCCGCAAGAGCTGGCTTTGTATCCAACATTGTCAGCAGAAGACAATCTGAAATTTTTCGGCCGTATTTATGGCTTGCGTGGCAAAAAGCTCAAGGAGCGTATTGCCGCAACCCTAGAAATTGTAGGCTTAACTGAACGAGCTAAATCACCGATTGAAAAGTTTTCGGGGGGGATGAAGCGTCGTATCAATATTGCTGCAGGGTTGCTCCATGAACCAGAGATCCTCTTTTTAGATGAGCCGACTGTAGGGGTTGATCCGCAAAGCCGCAATGCGATTTTTGAAAGTGTAGAAAAGCTCAACAAAGAAGGAATGACCGTTGTTTACACAACTCACTACATGGAAGAGGCACAACGTTTATGTGATCGCATTGCGATTATGGATGAAGGCAAATTTATGGCCTTGGATACGCCCAAAGCGTTGATCCGAAGTTTGGGTGGTGGATTGATTCAATTAGGGTTAGAAAACGGACATCAGGATGCAGTTGCGCAAAAATCAGTTACCTTTCCTTCTGTCAAAACGATTGAACAGCAAAATGGGCATTTGCTTATCGAAGCAAATCAGCCGCAAGCGGCGCTGCTTGATGTGCTCTCCGTCACAAACCAACTGGACGCTCAGGTGACTTCGTTGCAGGTGTTTGAGCCCAATTTGGAAACAGTATTTTTGCAATTAACGGGCAAGCAATTAAGAGACTAATAACAGTTTTCACTATTCAGTTTTTTGTGGTCAGTGGGTTCTATGCCGAAAAGGTTTATCTGAAAACTGCTGCAAAAGAGGTTAAAGAATATGTTATATCAAATTTATGCCATGACGGTAAAAGATTTTAAGGTGATGTTGAAAGATCGCGGGGCGATGGTTGTGTTATTTGTTTTACCTGTGATTTTTATTTTTGTGATGACTGCTTCTGGCATGGGGGGCACTTCAGATGATGATCGTCCCATGCAGATTTTGGTGGTCAATGAAGATCAGGGCACATTGGCAGATGAGGCAATTGCTGAGCTCAATGGATTAGAGGGTATGCGCCTGATTGAGTCGGTGGAAGGACAAACTGTGACCTCAGCAACGGCAGATGAACTGATTGTTGCTGGCACATATCGGGTTGCGGTAATTTTCCCACCTAATTTTTCTGAGCAAATTGTAGCTACGGCAACGGATGCAACTGCAGAAACGGCC
>JBNKHS010000112.1:0-11285 GCA_050290485.1 Promineifilaceae bacterium (SeqCode)
TCTCAGTTAAGTCATTGTTGGTTTCCTGGAGGTTGTTGTAATTTAGAAATGGGTACGGCCGTTGCTGAGACAATTATTGAAGATACTTTTGCTACGTTGGAAACGGCCGTAGGTTGGTAAAAAGAGATTGGAGATTGATGGCCTTTGGCCATGAGATTAGAGATTAAAATAGTCTAATCTCGCACCGCAGGTGCCAATCTCCAAATCTCCAATCTCTAAATATGCAAAATACACAGTTTGATGAACTCGCGACACAACTTAACAACTGGAACGGCCGTCGCCGTTTGCAGTTTGCGTTACTGTGGGTTCCACGCGGGATTTTAATTGCGTTATTGCTTGCAGTGCTCTTGGCAACGGTCGCCCGATTACGGCCGTTACTAACCAATCGAGAAGTTGCCCTCATTGCCGGAGTATTGGTGATCGTCGGTATCATTATCTCGCTAATTGCGCTGCTCTGGCGCAGATACACCCTTTGGCAGCAAGCTCAGTTTGCAGACGCACAATTCGCACTCAACGAACGCACCACAACGGCTGTTGAAATCTACGATGGGCAAATTAACACAACGGCCGTTTTAGCCCAACAACAACTCGATGATACAGTTACGGCCGTACAACAAGTCGATACCAAAGCCCAGTTCCCTCTACACATCAATCGTCAAGATTGGCTCATTATTTTATTGGCCATCGTCTTGCTACTCACAGCATTACTCTTGCCCAACACCCAAGAAGCCATCTTGCAAGAACAACGCGACCTCAAACAAAGTATCGAAGAGCAAATCCAAGAATTAGAAGCTCTCAGTCAAGAAATCCAAGAAAATCCAGCCTTAACCGAAGAACAACGCGAAGAACTGCTTGACCCTGTGGAAAGCGCAATTGAAGGCTTAGAACAAGGCAATCTATCGCAAGAAGAAGCCGTTGCCACACTCTCTGAAGCTGAAGCGGAACTGCGTGAATTAGCGAGCAACAATGACAATTCTGCCTTACGCCAACAATTAGAAACAGCGGGAGAACCATTAGCCAACAATCCTGCAACGCAAGCGTTAGGCTCTGCGATGCAAGAGGGAAACTTGGCCCTTGCTGGGCAAGAAATGGCGCAATTGGCAGATGATTTGCCCTCTCTCAGCGCAGAAGAACTCGCCCAAATAGCGGAAGATTTGGCAGAAACGGCCGAATCTCTGCAAGGTACCGATGATGAGCTAGCACAGGAATTAGCTGAAGCGGCTGAGGCGTTGCAAAACGGAGATATTGCCGCTGCCCAACAAGCCTTACGCGAAGCTGCGGCCACCACCCAACAACGCGCCCAAGAAGCGGCTGCCAGCCAACAAGCACAAGATGCCGCCAATTCTGTCAACCAAAGTCGTGAAGCAGTTGCTCAATCGGGGCAACCACAGCAAGGGCAACAGGGCCAACAAGCACAAGGGAACCAATCAGGACAGGGGCAACAAGGCCAGCAGGGTCAGCAAGGCCAAAATGGGCAAGGGAACCAATCAGGGCAAGGACAACCGCTTGGTCAAGGACAACAAGGTCAAGGACAATCGACTGAAGGCGGGCAAGTTGGTGGGACAGGTGAAGGTGGCGGTCATACTGATAACGTTTATGTACCGCCGCTGCGTGAATTTGATGAAGCCGGGGTTGATGTTGAACTTCCCGCCGAATGTGTTGCTAATCCAGCCGATTGTGGTGGGTTATTGAGTGAAGCCCCTACCGATTTTGATCCCGAAACCAGCACTGTGCCCTATCAACAAGTATTTGGCGACTACCGTGACGCCGCCAATGAAGCCTTACAAGATGATTACATCCCGCTTGGCCTCAAAGGGTATGTGCGCGAATACTTTACATCGCTGGAACCCTAATGGAGATTGGAGATTTGCACCTGCGGTGCGAGATTGGAGATTTGATGGCAACGCCGTTAGAAGATTTGAGGATTTTGCAGAATATTGAAGAAGTGGCTGATTCTGTTTGGCATGTTGTTGCATCTTGGGGAAATTTTGAGCGAGACACAATTGGAAAACAGCTGGTCCGTGCTGTTGATTCAATTGGAGCAAATGTGGCCGAAAGTTACGGCCGTTTTCATTATGGTGAAAAGATTCAATTTCTGTATTATGGACGAGGCAGCTTATTTGAAACCAAATATTGGCTCAACCGTAGTTATGCACGCCAACTTATCCACGAAGCCCAACTACAACAATACGCCCAACAACTCAACAAAATTGGTCGCCAACTGAACACCTTCGCCCAATCCCTAAAACAACAACGTACAAAAAACAACTACACAGTTAAAGAACCAGAATTAACCTATGAGGTTAACAATCTACTTCCTCAACTCTTTACCAAAAATGAACTGGATTGGCTTGCATCAACTGAAACAAACAATCTCCAATCTCTAATCTCTAATCTCACAACCAATCAATCTCCCCAAGGAACAAACCATGATCGAAACTGATACCATCTCTACATCTGAACTCACTGTAGCCGATTTCCGCGAAACGGCAGCTTCTATTGAACGCGAAGTAGGTAAAGTGATCGTGGGGCAAGAAGAAGTGCTGCGTCACGTGCTCATTGGCATCTTGTGTGGCGGGCACGTTTTGCTCGAAGGTGTGCCTGGGTTGGGCAAAACCATGCTGATCCGCACCTTAGGTGATGTGCTCAGCCTCGATTTTAGCCGTGTGCAGTTCACCCCCGACCTCATGCCCGCTGACATCACCGGCACCGAAATTATGGAAGATGTAGATGGTCATCGTGCATTCCGTTTCCAACAAGGGCCTATCTTTGCCAACCTGATTTTGGCCGACGAGATCAACCGTGCCACCCCCAAAACACAATCTGCGATGCTGGAATCGATGCAAGAGAAAACCGTCACCGTGGCCAACCATACCTACAATTTGCCTAATCCATTTTTTGTCTTGGCGACGCAAAATCCGATTGAGCAAGAAGGAACCTATCCCCTCCCAGAGGCGCAACTAGACCGTTTCATGTTCAATATTTGGGTGGATTACCCGTCTTACACAGAAGAATTGGCGATTGTAAAGGCGACCACTTCGGACGAAAAATTCTCGCTAAACCAGATTCTAACAGGAGAACAAATCATGCAATATCAAGATTTGATCCGTCGAATTCCAGTTGCTGATAACGTTTTGGAATATGCGGTAAAACTGGTTGGAAGAACACGCATCAACAGCGAAACAGCACCAGAGATTACCAAAAACTTCATCACGTGGGGAGCAGGTCCACGCGCATCGCAATATCTTATTGTGGGAGCTAAATGTCACGCCGCTTTGAGAGGGAAATATTCCCCTGATATCGAAGACGTTCAGGCTGTGGCAAAACCTATTCTTCGTCACCGTTTGGTGCGAAACTATCGTGCGGAAGCTGAAGGGTATTCCATGGACAAGATCATCGAAACGCTTTTGTAAGTCGCGACTAACTTTCTTCGGTTCGCACTGCGGGTCTTTTTTTAACCACAAAGGCTCAAGGAAGAATGCATCCACACCCGAATTCAAACCATTCTGCTGGCAATGTCAATAGTGTCCTGTGAGCGCATGAAGCTCGCGAGATGTATTGTGCTAAAAAAAGCGACTACTCATATTAGAATAGCCGCTTAGAATATAACGCAAGATCAAATCAAGCGTCTTTAGCCTCGGACCTTACTGTTTCATCGGGGCGCTTTACCAACTCAAACCACGCAACTTTTCGAGAAAAATACATCGTAATCGCCAAGATCAAGAAGATCCCTAAACTTCCGAACAATAGTGCTTAACATAAAGTATGTTAAACCGAAATCGTTGCCAAAACAAGCATTGACTCCCCAAAAGCTATTTTTTCCATATTTCTATACAGTTGATATTCTGCACATTAACTCTATTTAACATTTATTGTTTAATCTTTTATAAGTTTAGTTAAACATTTATACCTAGTTTTGTTTAACGTTTTAATCTTATTATTAAACATTATGAAAAATTTGACTCTTTTATCTAAAGTTTTAATCGTGGTAGCGGTTGGAACCTCTTTCTCTTCTTTTGCGCAAACAAATGTCTTCGACGACGTGATCGTACCAAGTCCTGATCACACCTACCTTGAACAAGCCTTGATTCAGGAAGGATTGGATGGTGCTTTGCAAGACGTAAATGCGACACTAACGGTATTTGCACCTACAAATCAAGCTTTTGACGATATCGCAGCGGCATTGAATACGGACATTAACGGACTTCTGGCATTGCCAAATCTAGACGATATCCTTCTCTACCATGTACTTGGTATTGAGGTGCCTTCTTCTGGTGTAACTAATGGTACCATCGCACAACCTTTAAGCGCTACCAACACATTAAAGCTTACGTTGACGAGTAACAACGAAGTATTTGTTAATCAAGCACAAGTAACAACGGCAGACTTAACAACAGACAATGGGGTTGTACACGTCACAAACGCCGTTCTTCTTCCAGTAGAGACCGTAGTGGATATCGCCATTGATAATTCCTTCACATCTTTGACGGCAGCTGTTATTCAAGAAGAATTGCTTCCCGTTTTGACAAATCCACTAGGAACATTCACAGTTTTTGCTCCAACCGATCAGGCCTTTGACGATTTAGCTACAGCATTGAACACTGATGTTACAGGTATTTTGGCTCTGCCTAATTTAACAGATGTACTAACGTACCACGTTTTAGGAGCAGTGGTCAACTCAGGAGACATCACTAATGGAGACATCGCACAACCTGTTAGTGCAACCAACTCATTGAAATTAACCGTAACGTCAAATGCTGAAGTATTTGTCAATCAAGCACAAGTATCCCTGGCAGATCTTTCCGCAAGCAATGGAGTTGTTCACGTGTTGGACGCAGTAGTACTTCCAGTTGAAACAGTTGTTGACGTGGCACTAGATAACGGATTTACATCATTAGCAGCTGCCGTGATTCAAGCAGAATTGTTACCTGCATTGACAGATCCGTTAGCAAAGTTCACCGTTTTCGCTCCAACAAACCAAGCTTTTGATGACTTAGCGACTGCTTTGAACACAGATATTAACGGACTTCTTGCGCTTCCAAACCTGGGGGATATTCTATTGTATCACGTGGTTGGTTCCGAAGTATTCGCGATGGATTTAATGAATGGCACTGTTGCGACATTGAATGGCGAATCCGTATTGGTTGATTTGACTTCCGATGTGATGATTAATGATGCGACCGTAACACTGGCGGACGTGGCTGCAGACAATGGCGTCGTTCACGTAATTGATCGCGTTCTTGATCCTAGCACGGCTTCTATCAACGATTTAGAGAAAGTAAATATCTCAATATATCCCAATCCAGCAAGCGATTTTGTTCAGGTCGAAGGTACCCCAATTGAATCATTGGAAATCATTTCCATGACAGGTGCAGTTGTTCGATCAAGCAACTCGAATACGGTACAAGTGTCAGGACTTCCAGCAGGCACATACTTTGTACAAGTAAATGGAAATAAATATTTAGCAGAAACGATCCAGGTAGTAGCGGAGTAGATTTTAGGATCGTTTTCATCTGAGGGTGGGATGCTTCGGTGTCCCATCCTTTATCAATTTGACACTATGAATACTACAAAAATTCTTCTACTATTGGGAATCATTTCTCTTACGGTCCTCGTTGTAACGAGCGTTCTTGCGAACAAAAAAGTACCTTCTAAAAATAGCACCGTGGAAGTCCTCGAGAAAGATGACGTATTTGAAATTAGGGAATACAGCCCCTCGTTAGTTGCAAGTGTAGAACTTGGACCAGGGTCGTATGAATCACTCTCAAGAAAAGGGTTCAATGCGCTGGCGGGATATATTTTCGGAGGAAATAACACTGGACAAAAAATCGCGATGACATCTCCCGTGATGATGCGATTAGGCACTTCGAATGAAATGTACTTTTTCATGCCAGAAGGCATTCAACTCAATCAGCTTCCGACACCGAATAATAAACGTGTCGAACTCTCCGAAATCGAACTGAAGAAAGTTGCTGTGATTCGTTTTGGAGGGTGGGCTTCCGATGCAAAAATCGAAAAGTACAAGCAGCAATTGAAGGCAATTTTGAAAGAAAAGGGATTGAAACACACCAGTAACTACTTTTTCATGGGGTACAATGCCCCCTTCGACGTCGTAAACAGAAAAAACGAAGTCGGTGTGGAATTGCTTTGATCAACATTCTACTCATTGAAGAGAAATTCGAACAGGGAATTTTACGGTAGGAAATAAAAAACCCGTACAGGGGGTTAATTGAAGCTTCAATTAACACGATTAGGTTCGCTGAAGTGATCTGGAATCCACTGTTTGGTTTCCCTCTGGTTGCAAGCAACTTGCGGTCTGCCATCCTACTCCTAAGTCTCCCCTGAACATTTTTTTCCTAAGCTTCAAATTGACTGTACGGGCCCTTCTTTCGAAGTCGATGCACTGACCAAACTCTGTGGCGGCATCGGTAAATCAAAGATACAAAACTCCCCTTTTCTTTTGTAACGAATTCGTCGAATTGCATTATTTTATTGATGAATCGAACCTATTTTTTTCTTACACTCGCGCTTGTTCTTCTTTGTTTAAACGAGGGGCATAGTCAGCAACTCGTTAAGAACCACGACCAAGTAACACCAGGCTGCGTTCCAGTTAACTCCATTCTTTTGTGTGATGCCAACGAAATCACCAATTTCAATTGGATCGAATATCAATACTGGACCAAGAAAACTTTTGGCGACACTTCGCAAGAATATAAAAACACGCTAATTCCAGATGATATTTGGAAATTGTTAGAATGCCATGATTCTTTGATTGGCAATTATTTACGTCATCCGGCGTACCGTGATTATCCCGTCGTTGGCGTGACACAACAACAAGCTCGTGATTTCAGTAAATGGCGCTCCGATCGTGTATTTGAATACCAATTGATCAAAGATGGCGTTTTTGACTTCCTGACGCTGCAACCCCGAGGCCAACATTTTACGATAGAAAAATACTTCCAGGGTGAATTTGTCGTTCGAAAAGGCGATTCCAGTCATTTCGAAGACATCGCCATTGTTCCCGATTTGTCCAGACCCTACCCGGTATACAGTCTTCCAACAACAGAAGATCGACTGATTATTCTGGACTATATTGATAGTACTGATTACTTATTCCACCAAAAACGTCGTAAGAAATACGAAAAATGGCGTGTAAATCATTTGCCTTTTCAGTTGGCCATTGCTCCGTGTAACGATAGTCTCGCTTTCTATCCTACACGAAGTACAAGCGATCTGCCCTATTCGAAGAATTCATTCAAGCTTATTGCAAATTCCCGAGGCAATGTCGCTGAATGGGGAGATACTCCAGAACTTACTTTTGGCGGTGGTTGGTCTCATAATGTCGAATACGTGATGAAAAACGATACGATCTATTCTGCAGATCCAAATGCCTGGACGGGATTTCGCAATGTTTGTGTCTGGAAACTGTGGCAACCCGTTACTCAGGTAAAGTATACACGTTGACGTCATCGACATAAAACACATGCGATTGATCATCAGCGTTGGCGGTAATCCCAAATTCAATTTGATTGTACATGCCCTTTGTGCCTTGCTGTGCATACAATAAATCTTTGGGAAGCGTTTGCCAATTGTCCGCAGACAAAATCAATTGATCGTTTTGCCAAACACGCACAGTACCTTTATCTTTCCGCGATAACAAGATTTCCATTTTCACTTTGACCCATTGGTTTCTGGGGAATTCCGTCGGGTTTAAAGTTTGTTCGATATTGGGTTTGGGGTATTTATGCTCTAGCAAAATTTTATTGTCAACGATCGCTAAACGCATTCCAGGACCAGCGCCGATCGGCACTTTCTCTTCAAGATCAAAGAAAAACAACCAATCCACATTTTCGGTTCCTTCCAAATAGCACCAGAATTCAACAACCACTGTTTCCTTTTCCCAAAACGCCATGAATTGCTTGTTAATACTGCATTTCGAGACCTTGTCTTCGCTTGAAGGTGCCGCATAAAACCGAACACTCTTAGCTCCAGAATGCGAGAGGACCGTATCTATTGTCAAAGTATTTTCGGGATTCGTTCGTTGGAAAAAGGACCACAAAACATCTTCCCCATCCAACAAATCGTCTGCTTTCGTGTAGAGTTCAAATCCGTCCGAATAAAAATCGGGACCATCAAATTGCTTTTTTTTATTGCACCCCGTAAGTACGAGTACTACAAATGTCACTAGAAAATATCTGCTCATAACGATCCCAATTTAACCCCGATGGTGATGCCTGCCCAATGCTCCCATTGAAAATTATAGATGTATGAAACCAGTGGCGTGTAGGCAGCGCGATAATACATGCGTTTACCATTGTCGAATTGATATCCTAGAGAAATAGGTAATCGTGCGAAGACATTTCCTTTGCTTGTAACCGTAAAACCTTGTCCGAGCCCCACATCTAAAAAATGGCGGTTCTTTCCATAGGTGAGATGTACCAGGACTGGTACGACAATTCCAAAACCGTTATTGGCATCAATAGGCACAAAACTGAGACCTGCGCGATAGGCAAACGTAAAATGATTCGTGGACTTAAACGATTTGCGGTACGAAACAGAACCAAAACCACCAACACCTCCCACTTCTATCTCAATACTTCCGTGGTTTTGTGCTAAAACGGTACTTGAAAGTGAAAGAAAAACAATCAGCAATTTAAGACGGTGGTACATTGACACAAGCCTAGTCTTCCTTTGGCGCATTGGAAGATTCCTTAGCCTTGAGATCCAATGGTTCTTTGCGCAATTTCTCTCGGGTAGCCGCTAACTCGCCTTTTAAATAGCTAATTTCACGATCTTGATTTCGCGATTTCATCCAACCATAAATGCGTGCATAACCGTACCCACCGAACATACTGATTAACACCAAAATAGTTACGGGCACTTCCACTTTACCAAATACAAGGTTCAGCGAATACACCTTCCAATTTAAAAAGGCAAAAATGATGATGAGCAATCCGACAATGGCAAAAAAGATCAATTTTATCTTTTGTCCCAGCGATAATTTATCCCAGTATTCTTTCAATTTTCTGTGGTTTTAGTAACGGACATCATTTTCTCCAATCCTTTGATATGAATATCTCTTTGAGGATAGGGAATTACCAGACCGTTTTCATTTAACTTCTTGTAAACTTCTCTTCTAATATCGGATTTAACATTGTCAATTACAAATCCAAATTTCGACCAAAAGATCATTTGAAATTGCAACGCTGAATCGCCGAAGTCGGTAAACCGAACAAAAGCCTTGGGAGAATCGGCAACATTTTCATTCTCCTCCATCACTTTTTCCAAGGTTGCGATCACTTTTTCCACGTCAGAACCATAGGCCACGGCTACTTCTACTTGAAATCGCACCAGCTCATTGTCCATTGACCAATTCACTACTTTTTCCGCAACGAATTTTGAGTTTGGGATCACAATAGTAACGTCGTCTTGCGTAATCACCTCAGAACTACGCAGGTTAATTTCCTTTACACGTCCTACAATTCCATCGGCTTCGATGACATCTCCAATTTTCAGTGATCCTTCGAAAAGCAAGAACATACCCGAAACAAAATCTCTAAAAATATCTTGCAATCCAAACCCCAAACCGATCAAAACGGCTGTAGATCCAAATATGATCAACGTGATATCAAACCCTAGCACCTTAAGCGCTAAGAGGATACTCACCACCCAGCCGAGATATTTGACAATCAAAAAGATAGATATTCTTCGTTTCTTATCAATCTTATTGATAATGATTCGCGGGTTCAACAAAGCCCGACGTGCAATCTTAATAGCAACCCATGTGGCCATTAAAACCACACATGCGCCAAGAACGCCTCCCATTAAGATGGTACGCTTACCAATTTCTACAATTTTATAGTCGATAAAATCATTCCAATCCATAAAGCAAATATCCACATTCTCAGCACCAATTGAAAGAAAAAAATATAATTCCTATATTCGCCAACAGAATATAAGAAACATGGCAACTACAGCAGATATTAAGAATGGATTGTGTTTGAATCACAATGGAAAATTGGTGCAAATTATCGAATTTCAGCACGTGAAACCTGGAAAAGGACCTGCGTTCGTTCGAACGAAAATGCGTCAAATTGAAACGGGAAAAGTGTTGGATTTCACCTTCTCAGCAGGACATAAGATTGAAATTGTTCGGATTGAAAACCGTGAATATCAGTATTTGTACCAGGAAGGAGATTCTTACGTATTCATGAACAGCGAAACGTTTGAGCAAGTGAATATTCCGCCAGCAATGGTAGAAAAACCAGAATTCTTAACGGAAGGAATGATCTGTCAGATTTTGTTCCATGCAGAAGAAGAAATGCCTTTGGTACTTGAATTGCCGATGCACATCATTTCTGAAGTAACATACACGGAACCAGGAATTAAAGGAGACACTGCAACAAATACCATGAAACCAGCGACTATTGCAACAGGAGCGGAAGTACGGGTTCCATTGTTTATCGATACTGGCGAAATCATTAAAATTGACACACGAACTGGTGTCTATGTTGAGCGCGTAAAAAACTAATTTATCCTCACTCATTTGAATGAGTTATAGACTTCGGTTTGTAACTCATTTTTTTTTGTCATGCACGCATCACTCGAAAATTATCAGCTTCATTACGAGACCATTCGTCCAGAAGGAGACGCTGCCACTGACGTTGTTCTTCTTTTTCTCCACGAGGCATTGGGCAGCATTGGTCAATGGAAGCAATTCCCGCAACAACTTTGCGACCGTCTTCAGATGGAAGGCATCGTGTATGAGCGACGTGGACATGGAACGTCAAGTGCATTTAAACAACAACGTAAGGCTGATTATCTGCACGAATATGCCCTGACCGAACTTCCTGCCTTTTTAACCGCAATTAATGAAAAACGCAAGCTTTTATTGGTCGGACATTCTGACGGTGGCACGATTGCATTGCTTTTTGCCGCTCAATTCCCAGAACGCGTTTCGGGTATTGTCACGCTCGCAGCGCATGTAATTAATGAACCTGAAACAATTGCTGGTATTACGCCTACTGTAATCGCTTTTCAATCAGGTAAATTGGATGGCCTTCGCAAGTACCACGGCGACAAAACCGATGCTTTATTCTACGCCTGGGCATCTATCTGGAAAGACGCGCAATTCAAAGATTGGAATATTACTCAGGAAATCGCTGCCCCCACCATTCGCGGTTTGTTTGTGCAAGGTGCCGATGATCAATATGGCACACCAAAACAATTGGCGTTGATTGAAGAGCACTTCATAGGATCAAGTGAATGTGTCCTTTTGGAAAAAT
>JBNKHS010000113.1:0-11232 GCA_050290485.1 Promineifilaceae bacterium (SeqCode)
ATGTCGTCTGGGTCACAAAGCCGCGCCCTTTCAAGAAGGCATGTGCACGTGCTGCCTGAATAAGGGCAATAGACGCGCGTGGTGATGCCCCAAAATCAATAAGATTGTTTAAATCAGCCAATCCATTATTCCCTGGATTGCGTGTGGTCAAAACGAGATCGAGGACATAATCTTTGATTTTGTTATCCACATATATCTGCTTAATCGTTTCCCGTGCCCGCAAAATTTCTGCGGGAGAGATCACTGGGGAGACAGTTGGTCCCGTTGCGCTTGTCATCCGGTCGATAATGACCCGCTCTTCATTTCGTGTAGGATAATCGACATTGACTTTGAGCATGAAGCGGTCAACTTGCGCTTCTGGTAAGGGGTATGTACCTTCTTGCTCAATGGGGTTCTGTGTTGCCAAAACGAGGAAAAGGTCATCCATTTTGTAGGTGGTGTCACCAATGGTGATTTGTCGCTCTTGCATCGCTTCTAGCAGTGCCGATTGCACTTTTGCGGGTGCACGGTTAATTTCATCGGCAAGTACGATATTCGCAAAGAGTGGCCCTTGATGAATGCTAAATTCGCCTGTTTTGGGGTTGTAAATTTGCGTACCCACAAGGTCAGCGGGGAGCAAGTCTGGTGTAAATTGAATGCGAGAAAAATCAGCATGAATTGCTTCAGCGGTCGTTTTGACAAGTAATGTTTTCGCTAACCCAGGTACACCTTCTAACAAAATGTGGCCGTCAGCCAGCAGAGCTATCAAAACACGTTCGACTAACTTTTCTTGGCCGACCATCACTTTGTTGATTTCGGAAAGTAGGTCATTGACGAATAATGCTTCATTTTCGACGCGAGAGTTCATTTCACGAACAGCTGTCATATCCATTGGTTAAATCTCCTTGACCCGTGAGTGGGTGCGTTTTTCTTGACTTGATTTGGCCTCGTGGTGCGTAGTGCGTATTGCGTAGTTTTGTTTACGGAATACGCTGTACGGAATATGACGAAACCATGAATTGTTTGACTTCTACTTGCTGTAAAAGAGAGCGTCGTTGAGCTTCAAGTTACCAATACAAATACCAATACAGTTGAAGCCCAACGACTGGCATTTTCTCAAATGCCTAGCAGTAGTAGTCGGCTCTCACCTATCGAAATAGGCGTCCCCGAGAGTCGGTATATTTCTTTGACGATACTATCTGTCAAAGTGCCCGTTGATGGTTGTATGTTACTGGATGGATACGGCCGTTGCCTTTAAGCGTGTCTACCAGTTACCTTATCCCAACCTTAAGTGGATGGGTAATTAGCGATATAATGTGCAAACATCAATCAGGAGGAATGAATCTTATGAATTTAACCTACCGTAAACTCACCGTAGCTGATTCAATGGCCTACCGCGAAATTAGGCTGGAAAGCCTTAAACTACATCCTGAAAGCTTTGGTGCTTCCTATGAAGAGCAAAAGGACTTGCCTCAACTTCGGTTTCAAAAAACATTAGAAGAATTAGAAACCGCGAAATTGTTAATTGGTGCCTTTGATCAAGGTGATTTGGTTGGTATTTGCGGCTTTGTGCCTTTTTTGTTGGATGAAAATATACAACTTAATAAGGCGGGTACAATTGTGCAGATGTATGTCAAAGCGAGCCATCGCGGCAATAAGGTCGGCCTAAATTTAATCAATGCCGTGGTTGAGGAAGCATTGAAACAAAAGGATATCGAACAAATAATTCTCGAAGTGTGGGACGAAAATGCCAGTGCGATACGTGTCTATGAACAAGCCGGATTTCAGCTATACACACCGGAAGATTATGCATTAGAGGGTTATACAGACAGTATTTTGATGTTACTGGCTGGTGAGGGATGAGAGCAGGGCAGACGCTTCAAGTTTGTTTACTTGTATGTTAACTGGCGTGTTGAATTGGGAAGATGCTTTGTATTTTACGTTTCAGCTTGATGACTATTTGTGAAATATCATCTTCATATACAAGCTCTATTTTATCCATTTGAATAGAATCGTTGGGCAAATAAAATTGTTCAAGGCGAGGAATGATTGTCTGTTTGATTTTATCCTGACCAGCACCTTTGCTAGATACGATACCGGCAACTATTAATCGTGTTTGTGGAGATACATCAAAATATTTTTGCTCGTTCTCTATTTTTACTGCAAATCGATTACACATTAATATAGCCAAAATATCGCCAAGTAATTTCTTTGGCTCCATTGTACTTTCTTCAATCTCAATCAAGAGTATGGCTTCTTTCGTCTCACAATTTACAACCATCACATCGATATCGGCTAAGCGATTCTTGTTAGATGCTTGCTCACCATAAAATCCTTTTATTGCGACAACGTTAGAATCTTCCTGTCGATCCCCATGATCATAAAAAACAGAAATTTGGCTTTCCGATTCAAGCTGTTGACTTAGCCAGAGACCAAATTCTCCTGTGTTCTTTCCGCCTTTTGTTTTCATTTGTAGTTATCTTGTAAGAACAAATCGAAATCAAGCTCTCCTGGCGAATGTCCATACCCGGTCAAGATGAGCGCGGCTTCACCCCGATGCTGGATATTATGCATGACGACATGCATGATTGTTTGCCATACATTGAGTCCATTTTGTGCATCTTCGCCATAGCCTTGATCGAGGTTCTCGTCTTGCAGACTGGCTGCATAATTGAGCCAAGCATCTTTTTCGATGGCCCAGCTCGCTTTTAACGTGGCCACATCAGCAAAATCTGATGCTTCCAAAATATTGTTTGCATCCTGTGCTTGCAAGAGTGAGCGCCAACCATACTCTGTGTCTAGGATATGAACCAGAATCCCACGTAGGCTTCCCCAACCGGGATTAGGCGTAACTTCTTGCGTAAACTCGTCTAGTGTAAGCTGTTCGCAGGCAGTGAGAAGGCGCTCATTTGCCCAGAAGTTGAAGCGAATTAGGGTGAATATCTCATCTTTATTCATCGTTAGCGATCCTCTTTTTCATCATTAAACCAAATGGCTCTTTGGGATTTTGTGAGGTAATTGGTACATGTAGTAGGGCGGATTGCCAATCCGCCCTTACAATTGATATCAATTTCTTGAACTCCTAAGACCTCAATATCTAATTTCGATTGGCGATTTTCTTTTGCAGTGGTTCTGGCCATTGCGAGATATCTTCGGAGGGATAGACTTGCAGTTCCGAGCCGTTTTGTTGCAGCAGATCTGGAATGCGGCAACCGAGAATGAGCCGCGCCACGGCGAGACCAGATGCGGTTGCCCCCGCAACACCATGACTAAGGGTGCTCGCGCCACACATCCACAAGCCATCAAATTCAGTTTTGTAACGGAAGGCAAATGGGCCTACTTGCCACACGGTTTTGTCTGTGCCGTACAAGTTGCCTTGGGTGGCGTTAATGTAATATTGATTGGTGATCGGTGTGCCTAAATCTTTGAAGACAACCGATTCACTGATGCCCGGTATTTGTTCATCGAGACGCGCCAACATACCCGCCATCAATTTATCTTTCAACTGCTGGTACTCCCAATCGCGGTCGCCCACGGTTTGGTTAGCCCATTTCTGGAATGGTTTGTAGTTGACAAAAGCGAACGATTCAAGCGTGTGGTGGCCGCTGTGCATTTTACTGGGATCTTTGAGTGTGGTGGCCGTGAGGAACATGGCGGAGGGCTTGTTTTGATGCAGAACAGCATCAGTTTGTCCATCGCTGTAATGTTTTTCCAGATTGGCGTCGGGGTAGAACCAATAGTTGCCCGAGTCGAGGCCAGCGGCACGTAAATCCATGTCGACGGCGAAGAAGAGGCTGAGGGCGGATGTTGAGTAGGTCATTTTGTCGAGTTTGCGGCGGGTACGGCCGTTTAACTTGTCGCGCCCAATCAAACGACCAAATGTAATTTCAGGATCTGCGTTAGAGATGATATGTTTTGCTGAAATTTCACTGCCATCAGCCAGACGTACACCAACCGCCCGTTGTCCTTCAAGCA
Organism: Promineifilaceae bacterium (SeqCode); assembly: GCA_050290485.1. Classification (GTDB taxonomy): domain Bacteria; phylum Chloroflexota; class Anaerolineae; order Promineifilales; family Promineifilaceae; genus JBNKHS01. The sequence goes on from JBNKHS010000113.1 coordinate 3,955, forward strand.
AAATTTCATCAACTGAGGTTTGTAAGCGCAGCTCACCACCAGCCCGTTTCAGCGCACGGACAAAGGCACGCGGAATGGCAAAGCCGCCGCCCATTGGGTAGTAGCCGCCATCAAAATAGTGGGCCATTACCCCTGTTTGCACTGGCGCAGACACCATCGATGCTGGCAGTCCATGATCGCCAGCTTGACCAAACAAAATCGCTTTGAGCACGGGATCCGAGATATATTTGTTGATTAGTTTGTCGGCAGAAGTGACGCCCCATCGCAGCGCATGGCGTCCTTTGATTGGTGCAGTTAAGGCATCAATAGGGCTTTTTATGCGCCCTAAAACATTTAACTCTTCGTTGATATTATCAATCGTGTTAAAGAGATCGTCGATACCTTTTTTCTCTTTGGGGAAACGCTCTTTGAGGCGTGTTTTGTACTTTTCTTTCCCTTTGGGAATATCGAACTGCTCATCGCCAATGAAAATATGATCGAAGCCATCGGGGTTGAGTTCGAGGAAGGTGATGTCTTGTGACACGCCAAGCCCTTCGTAAATGGAGCGCATCCGCCCGCCTGGCTGGAAACCGCCAATGTAATGGACGCCGGGACTGAAACGATACCCTTCGAGGGTAAAGGAGTGACACCAGCCACCAGGGACGTCATGTTGTTCGCAAATAAGAACTCGCTGTCCTGCTTGTGCAAGGGCAACGCCTGCGGTCAGCCCCCCTGCACCGGAACCGATGATGATGATGTCGTAGTCTGACATGATGTCTCCTTAAAGGATGAATTATGCGGGATGAATTGTGAAATTATTTCGATACGTGATGCGTGATACGTGAATTTTGACGCATCACGTGTCACGCTTCACGCATCTAACTTTAGTTTTTTGTTTGGATGACCGTTGTGCCAAGTGGTATCCATTGATAGTTGGCGTTGATGCGTTCGTCTAGGATGGATAACGGCCGTTTGGTGAAAGCGTCATACAAAATGAGAGTACCGCCAACTGTTTGCCCATTGTACGCCGATTTGTCGACAAATAAAACTGGTGCATTGGGGGCAGGTTTGTTCGATGAACAGAACGTTTCGTAGCCGGGATGTTTATTCGCATAGACAATCTGATATGGAGATGTAACAGTAGATCCACTGATCCATTTCAATGTAGGTATTGCTCCCATTGCTGGGACGCTGTCTACTCCATCACACCATGCCCAATGGTAGCCATCTTCCTCAAAGCCAAGCAACCGCAGCGAGACGATATAGTCGCGGAGGATGGGTTGGCTAGCAAGAAAGGTTTGGGGGAGTGGGGATGTTGTCTTGGGGAGCAGGGGGGATGAGGGGATGGGGAGGCCAACCCAGATGATGCCGTTGTTGAGCGGGACGTAAGTTGTGGTGGAATTGTTTTGGATCTTGGTCCAATTGTTGCGTGGAATGCCCCAAGGGCCAAGGTAGGTTGGGAGTTCTCCTGCTGTGCCATCTCTGGTTTCGGTGATGTAGCCATCTTTTGTTTGCCAGTGAAGGTAGAGGCGGGGTTGATCAGGTGTGGTGTTGTCCCAATCGTAGCCGATGAGAATACGGCCGTTTTCCGCATCTGGTCTGTAGGTTTGGTTTTGGGTGGCTAACGGCCGTTCCATTGGTGTAACGGTCATTGTCGTTAAATCAATTTGTGCCTCATCTTGTCCTAGCTTGATAGCGTAATCTCCCGGTAGTGCGCCTGGCCTCGGGGTTAGATGGAATTGTGTTAGGGTGATACCTTCGGCTTGCGGGATGGTGATGATGTCAGATTGGGCGTATAAACGGCCGTCAAAGCCGATGAGGTGAGCGAAGAGGGAGATTGGGGGCTGGGGGGCTGGGGAGTTGGATCTTGGTTGCCAAGCAATAGTTAGTGTTGTTTCTTTAGTGGGTTCGGTTTGCGGTGCAACAAGATGATAGCCGAGAATTTGGATGTCGTTGAGTGTTTCGTTTTTGGGCGTGAAATGGTCTGGTAGGGTGGTTAATGGCTGTACGGGGAAGAGATACGCTTCGCCAAATGGTTGTGCTGGGGGGAGATTTTCGTAGGCGGCGGCATCGAAATTGGTGGCGATGATGTTACGGCCGTTTTCTAATTCAGTTGCTATTTCTTGTGCCCATGTTTGCTCGTATGATTCACCGCCGGGAGGAATATAACGAACTTCAACATCAAGACGCATCCCCTCGACATCTTGCAAATACCAAAATGGGGTGGCCCAATGCCAATTGGTGAGGATGATACTGTTTTCGGGCGCGTTTTCAAGAATTTCCTGCGTGTAGTCACGAGCGTCTTTGCTCATATGTAGTTGGCGATAATCGGGGAAATGCTGCCACCCTTGCAAAACGGCCGTTATCAAAAAAGCCGCAATCAACAGCTGGCCAAAGCCACAAATAACATCTGATCGACGTTGAAATTGATCCAAATATCCGACTGCAAAACCAAGGCAAACGACCATTGGAATGTAAGCGGGCAGCATGTATTCTACTGTTTGTGGCGCGCGATAGGTTGCTGTGATGAAGAGGTGAATAGCAAACGAACCACCAAGCAACAACGCAATTTTCCAATGATATTTGCATAACAAAACCAAGCCAATCAACATACCCAGCAAAAGCATAGGATGGAATTGGAAAGTCAGCACATTGAGCATCACTTTGAAGCGATCAATTAGAACGATGGGTTGAATAAAGTAGAAAAAGTCTCCTTGGAAGCCAAGCCCTAAAAAGTGAAACAAGAAGCCATCAATCGTGCGTAAATTTGCATCGACGATGGGAAGGTAAAGTAGTGGCAGGAGACAAATGAGGGCAACGAGAAACGGCCGTAACCAACGCTCAGGTGCCACAAAAAAGTGCCAATCAATCAAGGCAACAACCAAAACAAAAACAAGCCCCATGAATGCTAACGACAGATGATGTGTAAAGCCCAATACCATTGCTGCCACAAAAACCAGTAACCATCGATCTCCAATCTCTAATACTTCGGCATCGCTCAGTACAAGTCTCCGGTCTCTGTTCTCTGCATGAAATTTAACCACTGCCAAAATCGCCAATGCCGCAAAAAACGCAGTCAAACTACGAATATTTGCCATCGTTGCTTGTGCCCAAAACGTGGTTGAAGTTGCCAAAGCGATTACGGCCGTTATTGCGGCTAAATGTCGTTGTGTTAGCTGGCACACAATCAAATAAACCAAAACAAGTGTCGCCGAACTCGTTACTGCTGAGAATAAATTGACAAGATAGGTAGGTGATTGTTCAATGGGCAATTGCGTAAAAAGGTGGGCGAGTAGTGTATAAAGAGGAAACCCAGGAGGATGAGCCAAACCAAGCTGGGCAGCCACCCATTGAAATTCGCCATTATCCGCAGGCAAGATGTCGGGGGATAAGGTGAAAAAGTAGAGCAGGAAGCTAAAAACGGCCGTTAAGCTAATTCCAATCCAGATTTTTGTGGCAGCTGGTAGAGTAGAGCGGCGATCATTAAAAACAGGTGCTTGAGAATGGCCGACAAGTAGTAAGGTTCCCAAACTGACGAGCCCAACGACAAGAGCCCATTGCGGATTAATTTCAGGGTAAAAAACATATCCAAAAAGAAAAAGCAAAGGCCATGTTTGCTTTAATTTATGTGGACGTAGAATCAAATAGGCTAAAACAAGTATGCCACTGGTTAGGAGGATGGCTGTTAAAAAACCGATGCCATAATAAATACGCCATAATTCACTAGCAATGCGACCACAGAATAACCCTGCTGCAAGCGTTGGTAATAGCCAATTAACAATGCGTTTTAGATGTGACGACATGGGGCGGGATTATATCATGGTACTATTGGCACGTAGAGTAATTGTCACTTCTTTATCAGTTTTTTCCCGAACTGCTATACTATAATAGATTTAGGCTACATAATAATGTATCCTAATCCTGAATATGTTAAAACATAAAAATAGGAGCCTTTGAGAATGAGGGGAATTCCCATATATAACAAAAGCTGATTTAGCAACTCATTCTCATACTTGATTTTCGTAACTTTCGTAACTGTATAATGAGCAATATTTCAACGCAATCCCCACAAACTGGAACTGGCCCTCTGCCCAAAACGGACGACTTAAGACGCCGTTATATTGCCGATCGTTATGAAGTGATCAATCAGTTGCAAGGCGGGATGGGGATTGTCTATCTCTGTCGTGATCATTTTACCAATCAACTGGTTGCCCTAAAAACATTTAAACCGGAATTTCTACCTAATCGTGCTGCCCGCGATCTTTTCTTGCGCGAGGGGACGATGTGGGTAGAAATTGGCAAGCATGTCAATATTGTGCAAGCGTATCGTGTTGAACGGTTGGGGGATGGTAGTGAAGTTTATTTGGTGTTGGAATGGATTGTGCAGCCAAAAGATAAATCTTCTCCATCTCTACGCTCTTGGCTGCGTCCGGGACGACCGTTACCACCGGAAACTGCATTAACTTTTTGTCTGCACATTGCCCGTGGGATGGCTTATGCGACGAAAAAGGTACACAATTTAGTACACCGTGATATGAAACCGGAAAATATCCTGATTGGATATGATGGGATAGCTCGTGTTACTGATTTTGGTTTGGCCAGTACAATCTCGGGGTTGAGTACGCTTGAAGAGATGCCCAATCGTCGCAAAAATTTAGGTCGTACGCAAATGACCAAAGGGATTGCGGGGACACCACTCTATATGGCGCCAGAACAGTGGGCACGTAAAAAACTGGATGCCCGTGCCGATATTTATGCGATGGGTTGTATGTTGTATGAAATGGTAAACGGCCGTTTTGCGGCGCAAGGTGAAACTAGAGAAGAACTAAAAGAAGTTCATCTCAGCGGCAACATCAAGCCCCCCGATCCAGATACACCACGTCCTGTTTTAGATGTGCTGCGTAAATGCCTCACCGCCCGCGCGGATCAACGCTACAACAATTGGCGCGAAGCTGTTGCCGGCATTGAAGAAGCGTATAAAAATCTGACAGGGCAACCGGCTCCAAAAGAACGCTCCATAGGCGAACATACCGCAGAAGAACGATTGGCTGCCGGTGAATCGTATAACACAATGGGCATGTCATATTTAGATATTGGCAAATTGGATGTTTCCGTTTTGTATTTTGAGCAGGCTGTAAATGTTGCCCGTGATGAAAGAAATTTAGAGCTCGAAGGGCGGGGATTAGGCAATTTAGGTCTTGTTTACACCACAATGGGCTATTTAGAACGGGCCATCGAATTCCACGAAGAAAATCTTGCCATTGCACGACAAACAGAAAATGCAGCCCAAGAAGGAAAAGCGTTAGGGAATTTAGGACGTGTTTATCGGCAAAAGGGTAACCCCGAAAAAGCAATTCGTTTTCATAATAGAGAGTTATCCATTGCGCAAAGTTTGTCTGATCGTTACAAAGAAGCGGCAGCTTTGCATAGCTTGGGAGAAACCTATCGTCAAATGGGACGCTCGGGTGAGGCGGTTAAACATTACCAGCAATCGTTAGCGATCGCTCGTGACATTGGGGACAAAACGCGTGTGGAACGCATTCTCAATAGTATGGGCAAGCTTTATTTGGATTCTGGTGAATCGCGAGAAGCGGTTGCTTTATTTAAACAAACCTTAGATCTTGCCCGTAAAATTGGCGATCGGGTAGGAGAAGGTGAAGCACTTGGCAATCTGGGTGATCTTTACTATGTATCCGGATACACCGAACGCGCTATCGAATATTATTTAACAGCCTTAAAGATTACCAGTGAGAGCAATGATCGTCGCAAAATGATTCGCAATTTGCATCGACTCGGTGACTTGTACTTAGATATGGGCAATCAAGGACAAGCCAATACGTTTTATAGAGAGGCGCTGCAAATTTCGCAAGAGATCCATGATCAAGTTCGTGAATTAGATTCTTACGAGCGATTGGGCAAAATTCATACATTGAAAGCAGATTACACCGAAGCGGCACGGATGTATAAATATGCATTGCAGCTCGTCGAAAGTTTGGGTCAGGAAGAAAGACGCGAGCAAATATTGATTTTATTGGCACGTGCGTTTGAAGCTTGGGGTGATTTTGGTCGTGCGATTGATTACTTGGCTGAGGCAAGAGATTTATCTGAGGCCAATGCGGATTGGAAAAAAGTGATTTGGTATTCAAGTGAGATTGGCCTCATTCATATGAAAGCGAAAAAATATGTGAGTGCACAAAATGCTTTTCAGTTGGCCCTCGATCTGTCTCGTGATCACAACGTGCTTTCTGGTATTCATGATGGTTTAAATAATTTGGGTGATTCCGCGCGTGAGATGAGCGATCCCAAGATGGCAATGGAATATTATAAAGAAGCGCAAGAATTTGCGCGCGAACATAATAATGATGCTGCCGAGGCAACGGCCGTTTCTAACATCGGTCTTGCATACCAAGATATGGGTAAAAAGTGGCAGGCAACACGTAGTTTGGAAAAAGGATTGAGCCTCGCCAAAAAATCACGGCGCGGTAGCAGTGTTGCCATAGCCAGCTTGAAACTAGCAAAAGTCTATTGTCAACAAAGTCGATGGGATAAGGCAGAGCCACATGCTGAGCTTGCTCTACAACTGTATACAAAATTGGGGAATGAAGAGAAAGCAACTTATTTAGAAAGGATGTTGGCAACCATTGAAAAGAAGAAAGATGATCCCACGGGATTCCTCAACAACATTCAAAATTTACGGCCGTAATTGTGAAAATATGAAGGATGAGAGATGAATTATGAACGATAAATCTCTCACTTTCTGATCCCACCTACTCAAAAACAGAATGCAACTTAGAAACCAGTTCTTTTGCTGTGCTGACCTTTTCGTTGGCGTTGAACAAGAGATATTTACCTGCTTCGCGGGGAATGGCGTGTTTGGCACTGGCAATCCTTAGCTGTTGTTCGCTAACGACTTTGTATCCATCTTTGCGACAATTGATATGTCCCGTAACCAAGACGTGTTGCGTTTTATAGTTTGCTGAAAGCAACTGCAAAAAGTTACGTAACATGATTTTGTAAGTAAATTCGGGATACTCTTTTTCATTGCGGCTAAACAGCGCAAACCACAACAGGTTGAAATCCTCAACATTATTGAGGATAATGGTTGCAGTTAAAAAGTCTTCATAGCGCGGATCTTCTGGTCCTTGTACAGCAAAACATTTGTGGACGAGTTCATCATATGATAGTCCGTATTTGTCCTCAATTCCTTGAATCAGATACGGCCGTATCTCATCGATTACCTCATCCCGTGCACTCGCCATTGTTTGCCGATGTGAATAATTGAATAATCGATCCATCCCT
>JBNKHS010000114.1:0-11223 GCA_050290485.1 Promineifilaceae bacterium (SeqCode)
AAAAAAGATTCAGCCGACTCCCAATGAATCACCAATTCCCAATTGATTTTGACATATTGGCGCAGCGTCTTAGAAACCGTATCAGCCAGCTCTTCTAACGTTGTTTGCTTCTTGTCTAAGAATTCAACCGCTGGCTGTAAATGGTGTACATCACGGCGCATGACCTCGACAACGTCTTGATACACGGGATAATTGGTTAGGATCATTTTGGGCACGGAACGGGCGACCTCTTTGGCAATTTGCAACCCACTTTTATCCAGTTCATCATTATCGTTGACCAAACGTAAATCGAGGATGGCAAAATGAATACGGCCGTTTTCTAAAATCGTCGTCGCTTCATCCGGTGAATTAGCCCGCCAAACATCGTATCCATTGCTCTCCAAAAACGCGCCGTAATTCTCTAAGAATGCTGGGGTGTTATCTGCTAACAAGATTTGATAATTCGACATCTTACAACCACTCCTTGTTTGGCCGCAACACATGCCCTGCTTGTGCCAGTTCTTTTAAACGGCCGTTACGCTCGAACAACTGAACTAAAGCCAAACTTTTCTCTCGCCGACTCTCCCCCACCAAATCATCATAATCAACACCAAGGCAAAAACAAAGCTCACGTAATTCTGCGACATTAAACCCGGCATTCAAGGCAAACAACAAACGCGATGAATCAATCCGAATCGCCTTTTCAATGGCCGTTAATAAGGCCGAAAAACCTTCTTGCTTCGTTACAAAGTCAACAGCAGGCGATGGCCATCCATGCCTGCGCCGCAATGCTTCTCGTACAACCTCAACGGATTCAAAATGGGTCACGATGATAATCGGGGTAGCAATTTTGCCATTCAATGCTTTTGCTAAGTTGACACCACTCATGTCTCGCTCATCCCCATCATCTTCTAAGCGAACATCCAATAATATGAGATCAATCTCCTGCGTAAAAGCAAGTTGTAGCACATCACTGGGCGAACTGGCACTGAAAACAATATACCCATTACTTTCTAAAAATGCTTGGGTCAGGTGCAAGGTGTTTAAGTTATTGTCTGCTAATAAAATGTTTTTTTGATACAACATCATACATCTATCCCTCCTAAAAAAACGAACTATTCCCATAAAGCTAATGGAGCATCTGTTTGCTCAAGAGCATCTTGGCATTTTCCAAGAATTGTCTCGGGATCAAGAGAACGTCCAATATAATCGGTGGCCCCAGCCAATAAGATTTTGCGTGCACGTCGCCATGTTGGGGAGGTTGTTGCCACGACAATGGGAACCCACTCGTTTTCTAAATGTAAAAGTTGTACCAAAGGAACAACATCGTTTTCAACCGTACTTGCATCTATCAATAATAAATCTATCTCTTCGTTCTTGAATGATGCAAGGGTTTCTTTTTCATCCCAAATCTGAGTTGTGCCGATACTTACCAATGCATTTGTAACGGCCGTTACCCAAGGCGATTCATCACTGTTGCTTAAAATGACAATCTTCTTGTTTGCCACAATCCAGTCTCCTCCTGTGTAACCCCATCTAGGTTGCACATAAGATTCTTTATTTCTAATTGCTACCATTACATTCATTTTGCATTATCCTTTGCGACTGGAAGAGACAATAACATTACGGTCCCATTCGAACTTGTAGCTTGCACACAAACTTCGCCGCCATATGTTTCGATGATCGCTTGTACCATCAATAATCCACGCCCCAAATGCCCCTCTCGCTTAGGAAGCGCAGACTCACCTGTAAATAAGTTTTCCAATACATCTTCAGGAATCCCCCGTCCCGTATCTTGAATAAAAATCTGGATTTCGTCATCGGTTACGGCCGTTTCAATGGTCAACTGTTTCCTCGGCGCTGTTACCATTGCATCGCCCGCATTATCAATAACCAAATCCAGCGCACGACGCAGCCATTCTGAGCTGGCCCAGACCAGCACGTTGTCCGTCGCTTGCAAATTAAAAATCGGTTCCATTAATCCATCATATTTGCCATCCTTCCACAATTGGAGCGTACGCTCGCGCAACAAATCGTTAATCACGACCAGCCCCACACCCTCTTCTGAGGAAAGTGGTGGCGTAATCGGCCGTTCTAAGATTTGATTTGCCAAATCGTGAATCAAATCCAAACGATGCTCAATTTCATGCAAATCCGGCGCATCATTCGCGCCATCATTTATCTTCATTTTCAATAAAGAAGCCGCATTGCGAATATTGACGGCATCCCCTTCAATATTGTGTCGCCAAGCATTACTCGCCATCCCCATCCAAGCCAAAGCCGTTCGCGACCCGACCATCCCTTTGGTCTTTTTTAACTCTTCATGCTGGTTCACTTTTGTCAGGGCAACACCAGCAATACCGGCTAACGTTTCTAACTGTTTTACTTGCTGTTCTTGGAATAAATAAGGCTCGTGACTATAAACATGCAATACGGCCGTAACTTGACTCCCACAAATAACGGGAACACCAACCACAGAGCGTCGCCCCTTTTTGGACAGCGTTGGATTCGCATTCAAATCTTGCAGCACATCATTAATCACGACAGTACATTGCTCTGTCATAATTTTGTGCGTAGCTCCGTTATCTCGTGCGGTTGTTTTGTACCACATAAAGTGACCGTTAGGGCACAATGTATAGGCAGGCTGATAACTGTTTAAAATCTCATCCCAAAACAAAATACTGCTCTCTGGTGCTCTCGTCAGTTGCACAGCAGCCTGCAACACCATCTTCAAGGTTTCCTCTCTATCCAATTCACCAGCGAAAGCTTCCGAAACCTCCTGCAATATTGTGGCTTCCCTGTATGCCTCCGCATTCCGGATGGCAACTGCCGCCTGCCCGGCCAAAGAAGCCAAAGCCATTTCATCAAGTTGGTCAAAGGCATCAACTGTAGGATGTTCTACATTAATTACACCAATCACTTTCTCGCCAATCTTAATGGGTACAGCCAATTCTGATCGAGTGTCTTCATCATAGGCCAAATAATTCAAATCTTCTGTCACATCAGGAACCAACTGCGGCTTCCCCGTTTTGAATGCGCGTCCAATTACCCCAAATCGTTGGTCAACATTTAAGTCGATGCGACCCACTTTTTGTTGCAAATCCAGCAATCTTTCCTTTGGGTACGCCGCTACAAAATCCAACAATTCACCATTGCGCATAATTAAGCAGCTAAACCTTGCTTGCATCCCAATAGCGCCAGTTAGTTTAAATGCCTGCTTGACAATCTCATTCAATATTTCATTAATATCCAAAGAACTGGCAATTGCATTACCAGCCTTAAATAGGGCATTCAATGTCACGCCATGTTCTTCAGCTCTCCTAAATAATGCTGCATTTTGAATGGCAACAGCCGCTTGTGAAGCCAATGATTCAATTAATTGCACATCTTGGAGATCAAACGCATCTAAAGAGTTATGTTCGATATTAATGATGCCAATAACCTTGCCATCTGATTTTATGGGCATGACAAGTTCAGAAATGGTTGCATTGAATGTTTCAATGTAGTCAGGATCATCACTCACATTTTCTACAAGCTCATACTCTCCTGTGCGAATCACGCGGGAGACAATCCCTAAACGGCCGTTTTCTTCGGCAAATACATCCAGTACATTCCCCAAAACCTCCTTCGTTTGAGACAGCTCTTCCGGGGGATATGTGGCCACGACACGGGCATATTGCCCGTCTTCTACTAGCCAAATGCTGGTATAGCCAATCTTACGTTCAGATGAGTTAAGCAAACGACATACTTGTTCCGCAATCTGCGCCAAAATCTTCTCGGTGTCTAATGAAGAGGTCAACACTTGACCTGCTTCATGCAGCCCTTTAAGCGCCAATGTTCTCTTTTGCATTTGCTCATAAAGTTGCGCATTGTGAATGGCAACCGCAGCCTGATTGGCAAATAGCTCGATGTCTTCTAATTCCACCTGTAAAAATTGATGGGGCTGCCGATAATTGACAAAGAGTGCGCCAACCAAATGTTGCCCAAAACATAATCGAAACGCAGCACAAGCCACAATTTGTTCATCCCGACTAAATCGACTACCCGCAAAATAAGGGCTCCTTTGTACGTCGGGCACAATTAACCTACCTAAACCAAGATCCTCCATTTGATCAATCAATGAAAATGACTCAACTACCCCTTTAAATCGGTCTGAATAAAGTGCACCATAAACAGTTGGTCGAGGCAACCAACGATCCCGTTGCGAATTATAAACATGGACAGTCACGACATCACAATGCAGCGCTATATGTAACCCAGATGTAATTGAGCGCAATGTCTCATCGAGATTAGCCAACGTGCTAACGTCAGCAACAATACTCGCGGTAGTACGCGCTTTGCGCAAACGAGAGAGCAGCTGGGCATTACGCAATGCTTGAGCAGCGTGACTCCCAAATGTTTGCGCTACTTGTTGCTCTTCAGGAAAGAAGGCATGAATGTTGTTGTAATTGACATATAAAACACCAAGTGGTTCTTCCCCTAATTTAAGGGCAATTGCCTGAAAACTACGTACGCCGAGCTTATTCAGTGTGTCTTGTGTCCACTGTCCTAAGAACCGGTATTTCTCCTGATCTTTGACATTGCGCACCCCAACCCAGCCTCGTTGGAAAATGGTGTGCGCTGTACCGCCAACACGCGGCCCCCGTTTTTGCGATTGTTGCCATAACTCTTCAGGAATGCCATATGCAACAGAATATTCAGGATCAAATTCATTGCGAGCGGTATCATAAGAAAATATAGCCGCCGAATCAGCAGCAAGCACACCACACGCATTCACGACGATTTGGTATAAAACCTCTTGTACACTTTCTGCCTTACCCAATGCTTTCGCAGCGCGATGCATGTGCGTCAACTCTTTAAGGCGACGGGCATTTTCATACGCGATTGCGGCCTGATTGACGTAAAGCTGCAGCGCTTCGATTTCGGCATCAGGGAAATGGCGATGTTCATCATAGTAGAACCACATGACGCCAATTCGTTCCCCATCAATGGATACGGGCAAACCAACCGTTATCAAGGCACCATTGCCTAAATAAGTTAACCCAACTTCGTCTTCATTGGTTTTGGTATCAATAATGCCTGGTTTACCATCACGCATGATCTGCATTGCCTTGGAATGGGAACGCAGTTTACGTGACTTAATTTTACCTAACTCATTTATATCTCTCGCCCAGCAACTTTCAGTATCGATAAGAAACATACGCACCCGGTTCGCTTGTGCAACTTCACAGGCTTGCGTCATGATTGTTTGCCACACTTGATCGGGATCGTCTGAAGCAATGAGCGCGTTACTCGCTTTGGAAAATGCATGGAAATAATCACGTGATTGTTTCGTTTTTTGCAATAGTTGAATACGGTCAATGCCTAATGCGGCCGTATTTGCATAAGTTCGCAATAGACTCATATCCTCATGAGTGATTGGGCTATCGGTAAATTTATTGTCTACAACAATAAGACCAATAGCTTGCTCACGGACCACCAGAGGCGTAATTGCAAGAGGCCAATGGGGTTTAAAAAGATCATGAAATTGTTTAGGCAACAAATCTTCTTCGATTAGTTCAAGCTTATAGCTTGCCTGCTGCATCAAGCTGCGTGAAAAGGCATCTGTACTATTTGGCGAGATAGGAACATTGATTTGGGTTACGATTGTTTCTAGTGGTGTCGTTTCAATTTCCCCAGCTTCAAAAAGACGTATAAACTGACCAAAATCACTGACGCCCGCATCCATATCATGTTGCCAACCAGAAGAGGCCGCCGATTGCGTAAAATGTCCAATTCCCATACGCCCGACTAGGTTTTTTCCGATTTGGTCACATAACAAAAGCACCGCACGGTTAAATCCTAATCCATAGCGAGCGGTTACTCCTGTCAAAATCACCATTAATATTCGATCTAGGTCATGGATAGATTGAATATATTCGCTGATACGATGTAATAAGGTAAGGCGGTTAAAAATACGTGCTTCCTGACCTAGGGCAGATGAGGTTTGTAATGCGATTGCTGCCTGTTGACCAAGTCGTTCTAAAATATCGATATCAATTGTTGTTAAGCGATGCTTCTTTTCTTGATCGGCTACAAAAAGGATCGCTTCTAAATCGCCGTTTTCTTTGGTTAGTGGAATGGCGACAAGTGTTTGAATGTTATAGGGTGTGAAGATGGGCTCAGGATTAGTCCACGCAGGATATTCATTGGTAAACTGTGTTGTTTTGTAAACGGCCGTTTTGCCAATCAGCCCCGTTCCGTGTGCCAACACACTCCCAACCAGCTGTACATCCAATCGATACACTTCTTTGAGAGACAACTCATTAAACGTTGGTCGATTTACGTACAAACCGCCCATTGTACAATCAACCAACTTTGCTGCTAGGCGAATAACTTCGCGCAATAGTTTATCGTGCTCTTTAACTGCGCGTATCGCTCTGCTTGTTTCATCTAATGAAGCCAACAACCTTTCGCGGTGGCGGGATTGCTGGAGAAGCAGCATGCGATCAATATAAGCTGCTATTTGTTCGGCAACAATAATGGCTAACTTATTATTCCTTTCGCTAAATGGCGCATCTTCCCATGGCTTCAATTGCCCTAGTTCCAGTAAACCAAGCGCTTTGTCATTCGCACGCAGTGGAATCACCAATTGTGATTGCAAATCATGCTCTAAAGCCAAAAGCTCGCTCCATTTTTTGAGAATGGTTTGTCCATTTTTGCCCGAATTCTTGATAATACTTGAACGATATTTGTTTAAGAGTTCGTCAAGACGCGGCCAATCAGAAACGGCCGTACAATCTCCAATTTCCATTTGCCAAGAAAATCCATTCAGGAATGGTGGACGGGGATAGGCGGCAATCGTCTCCAAATTCATTCCATCCTCACTCAGCAAAAAGACACGACAAAAAGAGCATTGCCAACAAGTCACCATCAGCTCAGTAATATGATTTAGACCAATCTCCATTTCATCTGAGTGGTTTAATAGCTGGCTAACTTGCAATAAAAGATCAAATCTATCAGGCATGGCGTTCTCAACATTTTTATGATGATGTGTTGGCAACAAAACGGCATCCTCAGTACGCACACGTCTGTTCTGTGACTGTTTGTTGTTCATTTACGACCTCTACTTCTCTTCTGGCGAAACAACGGATAAGGAGCACTTGAACAGGCCATTTTTGTTATATATCTTGGTATTTTGCTTTGGAGAAACAAATACGGCCGTTTCTGGCTGTCACCAACAATTTAACATACCGTACCAAACAAACATTGGCAGTGAACTGGCAATTTCCTGACAAACAACCTTATTCACCACCCTAAAATGTGATATTTCTTTCAAAAAATTGTGAGAATTTACAAGCGAGGGGAACTTCACGAGCTTTGGCTCAACCTTATGAATGAAAATTGCAGCTCGGTTTGTTAAACTTCTTTCCTCTGCACCTCTGTTTCAAATTATTTTCAGAGGTGCTACACACAGCAGATGTTCTTAATTGGGTAAATTAAATATACCAACAAATATCATCGCCCCAACGAGCCTTGCCATCCGCAATACGAGAATGAAGATCGCCAACATGGAGTTCCATCTTGTTACCGCTTGGATCTAGAAAATAAAAACTATTTCCCTCCGTTTCATTCTCTTTCCATGCTACTACACCATATTTAATCAATTTTTCCACACATATATCATATGCTTCAGCCTCAACTGTAAACGCAATATGGTTGTACCTTGTCAACATTGTTGTTGGCGCTTTTACCACTGCAATCCAAAACGTACCGCATAAAAAGTAAGCACTAATAGCTGATTTCATAACTGGCTTCATTCCTAGCAAATTGACGTAAAAATCAAACGTCTCTTCAATATCATTTACCGTCCACGTGATGTGGTTTATCCCATTGATCATGGTCTTGTTCCTCGCTTATACCAGTTGACGCATTAAATGTTGTGCAGCTTGCTCCCTAATCATAGAAAACATGGCAGGTCGATGGAGAGGGTGAAGTTGTAGTTCAAGCATGGCAAAAAAGCGATCAGTCCGTTCTTTTATTTGCAGCAAAACTGATGGATTTTGTAAAACACGATTGATCATTGTTAGGGCCTGCTCTTTCTTGTTTTCTTCAACTAAAACGGTAACCAATCCAGTCAACGCTTTCAAAGACAAAGACACCATTTGCGTCTCTACAGTACCCGCTAATGCCTTTTGAAAACATGTTTCAGCTTCGTTGCTGTGCCCCAATGCAAAAAGAACAAACCCCAAGTTGGTCAAATTCTCACCAATTCTACGAAAATCACCCACTTCGTGACCAACCATCATGGCTTGCTCGTGAAGCAGTTTCGCTTGCTCAAATTCTTGCAAACAAGCTGCAACAAGGCCCAAATTTGAAAGACGTCTATGTTCACCTGCACGGTAACCAATTTGTCGATTAATGGTTAAACTATGTTGAAACAGTTGTTGCGCTTCGCCATACTGCTTTAATCTTAAGGCAATTACCCCGAGGTTGTTAAGACAGGCAGCTTCCCCTTTTTGATTATTAACCATTGCATAACTTGCCCGCCCTTTCTCACTAAGTAGACGCGCCTCTGTATAGTCACCTAATTGCGTAGCTATCACGCCTAAGATCGTCAATGGCAATGCCATTCCTTCCTCTGTGCGGCACTCTTTTAAGATGTTAAGACTTTGCTCGGCTAATGCTTTTGCTTGTTTAAAACGAGCTTGCTGTTGACAAAGCCACGCTTGGCGCGCCAAGATGCTGGCGATTAAGCAGCTTTGCTCTATGGCAGAGACGTCTGGAGTTTGCTCTCTCTGCCATAATTTGTCGGCCGTCATCTGCAAGACTTCTTCCCCTTCCTGATACCAACCTTGGATTTCATAAAAACGAACAAGGCATTTGAGTGATTTTTGCAAGAGTTGGCTACGGCCGTTTGCAACAGCCCACAGCCACGCCACACGAATATTCTCTATCTCCCCCTTAATCTCCTCCACCACCTGCTTTGTTGCCCCATAAGCTAAGCTTTTCTCTCGCTGACAAAGGAACTGCAAATAATATTGGCAATGTCGTTCACGAGTTTCATCCATTTGCGTGACAAACTCTTGAGAGCGCTCCTCGGCATATTGGCGAACAACCTTTAACACCTTATAGCGACCAGAGGCATCTCTCATTAACATTGATTTGTTCGTCAAGGCCAACAATGAAAAAGGTGTCGCCCCCATAACGGCCTCTGCTGCCTCTCTCTGAAACCCATCCTGAAATACGGCCGTTTGGCAAAATAATTCTTGCTCTTCTACTCTAAGTAAATGCCAAGAATGATCAAACACAGCTTGCAAATTACGATGACGCTTGGGGATATCCTGTGCAGCGGTTGCCAAAAACTCCAAGCTTCTCTCAACCTCGGCCGCAATTTCTCGACATGAAAGAATAGATGTCCATGCAGCGGCCAATTCAATCCCCAAAGGCATTCCCTGCAAAAAACGACAAGTATGGATAATCCATACCTGATTCTCTGGCCTTAAAGCAAAATCCCTTCTGACGCGTCGTGCACGCTCCACAAATAAGCGTACTGCGCTATAAGTTCCAACATCCTCACGCTCCTCACTATCTGGAACACAAAGACCTTCGACGGGTAAGAGCCATTCCCAACGCAGATTTAATCGTTCACGCGAGGTAACTAAAATTTTAACCAAAGGACAATATTGTAAAATATCGACCAACAACCCAACACCTTCAAGTAGATGTTCAAAATTATCTAAAATGAGCAATATTTCTCGCTGCTGCAGATGATGTATCAACTGCGTTCGTATTTCCTCATTGGGCTGTAGAGAAATTCCCAACGTATAAGCAATCGCTCCAGGCAACAAGTTCATAGAATTAAGATGCGCAAGAGGCACAAAATAAACATCATGATGGCACATATTTTTATAGGTAGCATTTACCTGAAGCGCCAATTGCGTTTTGCCAATACCACCTGGGCCAACCAACGTCAACAAGTGACAATCTGGATCACGCAAACGGCAAGCAATTTCAGCAAGTTCTCTTTTCCGTCCTAAAAATGTGCCCGGGTGGCTCAGCGTATCATCTATAGCAACTTGAACTGGTTGCACCTGTAAGGAAGAGGGTGGAAGTGCAAGAGAATCTGTGACAATTTCTTGGTAAAGATGATCCGTTTGTGCTTGTACAGGCAGTCCCAATTGCCCATCTAAAAGCTGCACACACGCTTGATATTGCTTCAATGCAGAAGCACGTTGATTAGACCAAGCATAAAGTCGCATCAATTGTTGGTGTGCTGGTTCATGTAAAGGATCGATATTCAGCCATTGTTGGGCATAGCTTATCGCTTTTGCAAACTGCCCTTGGGCAATATACCCATCTACAAGTTTTTCAACCGCAATCATCACCTTATGCCGTAAATCTTCACTTTGGAAGCGCTGCCAATCATCAAAAGCGATGCTATCGCTGAGGCTAAAGCCACTCATAAAGCCGTCTCGATAAAGTTTTACAGCTTTTTCTAATGACAAAAGACAAGCAAAGCAAAGTTGTGATGGAGGATGATTGTGTGCAGGAACTTCTGCTAATCGTTCACGAAAGCAGTTTACGTCTACCTTTAACTTTTCGTCTTCTTGCAGATAAATGGTATCACGGTCAACAGACAATCTTGCCTCACCTATTGCCTTTCTAAGTGCCCAAAGCACGCGGCTCAACGCAGCACGCGCTCGTGTCTGATCATAATCTGGCCATAACAAAGTACCCACTTGATCACGGTGATGTCGCTCGCCACTAATCGCGAGATAAGCCAATAAAGCAATGGCTTTTCGGTGATAACGTTCAATCTGAATAGGTTTGTTCGCAGACTTTATCTGGGGATTACCAAAAAGAATGACCTCAAATTGAGCCATAAGCCTTCACTCCCTGAAGATTTCTTCATCATTATCATTGATCGGGCGGGATGTTTTCTGTAATGATCGAGAATTTTTGTACCACACCTTCCCGCAAGAGTTCTGCAAGAGTACTGCAAAGGTGCTTTGTTATGCTCCTCTATGAATAAAAATCCACCTTATTGTTAGCATAAACTGAGTTTGGAATGTAGCGAGTCAATCAATTTATTGTTTTCAATCCTCGTGGATTACCTACCATTTAAAAAGAGGTGAGGAGGAAAGGAAAAATACAAGTCTATTCACTGTCAATAAATCAATACATTGTTTCATAAAAAACTTTAACAGACTAAACGAGGCCTGAGCATGTCGAAGGCTGGCCTAAATGCCCAGCAACAACCGC
>JBNKHS010000115.1:0-11212 GCA_050290485.1 Promineifilaceae bacterium (SeqCode)
CTCATTGGTTTAGAATTTCGTCATTATTATTCAATCAATGTAATTCACGAGCCTATCTTGAAATTAATGTTGCCAAAATCGTGAATTACTAAAGTGAAAACGCGGCAATTGTCTTTTGTTATTGCACAACCTTTTGCGTTTTCACTAAGCGCGGTACGGCGTATTATACTCGAACAAGAGTGGAGTTAAAAGCCAAGATCTATATTGAATCAATTTTAGGCAATTTGCTTAAAGCTACAGCGATTTGCCCCGCAATACGGCCGTTGTTTTTGAGCAAAGCCATATTGGCGCGCTTGCTTTCACCTTCTGTTAATTCCACAACTCGACTTAACAACCAAGGTGTCGCTTCTTTTCCATGAATACCTTGCTCATCAGCTTCCTTTGTTGCTTGGGCAATTGCCTGCTCCATCGCTTCCGGATCAGCGGCAAATGCTTCGGGCACAGGTACGGTAACCAACATCCCGTTTTGCATAGCTAATTGTTGATGCGCAACGATCACGGAGGCAATATCCTCTGCTGTATCTAAACGAACATCAACAGGCAACCCACTTTTGCGTGCAAAAAAGGCAGGCATTTCATCTGTGCCAAACCCAATCACGGGCACCCCGTTTGTTTCTAAAACTTCTCGCGTAGCAGGTAAATCTAAGATTGATTTTGCCCCGCTGCTTACCACGGCAACTGGGGTGCGCCCGAGTTCAGCTAAATCCGCGCTGATGTCAAATGGGTGACCGCGATGCACACCACCAATGCCACCGGTGGCGAAGATAGGGATACCTGCTTTGTGGGCCAAAATCATTGTTCCGGCAACGGTTGTTGCTCCATCTTCTTTGCGTGCCACAGCGACAGGAATATCGCGCCGGCTACATTTACGGACATCATCCCCATTTTGTTGTGCCAAGTATTCTAATTGTGCTTGTGTAAGGCCAATAAATATTTCGCCTTGGATGATAGCGATGGTTGCTGGTATGGCACCACCTTCGCGTACGGCCGTTTCCATAGAAACGGCCGTGTTCAGATTATCAGGATAAGGGAGCCCATGCGTAATAACAGTACTTTCTAAAGCGACTACTGGTAAATTGTTGTTTATTGCATGAGCAACTTCTTCATTAAAATTGAGTTGAATAGACATGCAAAAATGATCCACCATTTTTTCGGCAAAGGCAAATATTCTGATGCCAAATTCAGCAGGTTACTTATATTTAAGTTTAGGAATAAATAGTAGGGAACGATGATACCTTGAGTTTGGTTGCTTATTACGCCGAATTTTCGCCAAAAAATGAATGATTAGACACTTAATGCAAAGTAAATAATGGAATTTGTCTCTAGACAGAGAGGTGGGCACTCTGTACAATGAGAAGCAGAGTTATTTCTAACAACTTACATCTTGCCCAACCTAGTTTACAATCCCTAAAATTATTAACATGGAAAATGGTACATTGCAGAAACGATTTGAATCATTACGTCGTTTCGATCAAGCACGTCGTTCTGCATTAATTAATACAATAACCGCTCGAATCACAGGGCAAGAAGTACACTTACTTTCCTTTGATGAAGTTCGTCGTAACTTACGCCAGCAAAACCCTCTTTATCGAGGAGTGCGAGAGATTGATTTGGCGGCTGTTGTGGGAAGTGTAGGACGTTATAAAGAGTTTACACGGCAATATTTGCCGATGAACGATAGCCTACGAGAGAGATGGATTACAGTTGATGGCTTGGCTTCTTCAATGAAGGGTTGGCCACCAATTGAACTCTATCAAGTAGGGAATATTTATTTTGTAAAGGATGGAAACCATCGGGTTTCTGTCGCGCGACAACTCAAGCACGTTACCATCGAGGCTCACGTTTGGGAATTTCCAGACGATATCCAAGTTGGACCTGAAGATAATTTTGATACGGTTTTTATTCAACTTGGTGAGAAGAATTTCATGGCGAAAACAAATCTGGACGAATTGATTCCAGATCATGATATTCGCTTTACTTCCCCCGGACGGTACAATGAACTTCTGGCTCAGATCGAGAGTTTACAATCTGCTTTAACCATCATAGATGAGCAAGAGATTGCTTATGATGAGGCAGTTGTTGCTTGGTATGAGATGGTTTATTTACCTGCCGTACAAATTATTGAAGAGTCTACTTTGTTGGATGATTTTGCAGGTCGTACCGAAGCAGATTTATTCGTTTGGTTGTCTCAACATCGTGAGTACCTTGAAGATTGTTATGGTGAGGGTAAAAGTTTAACGGAGTTAGCACAATTGTTGGCTGATGATTACAGAGAAGGAAGCATTGATAAGCTTGCTCGTAATGTACGCCGTTTGTTTGGGAGTCAGGATTTACCACCTTTGCAATCTCCAGATGATTCTGAGGATTGAGTTGTTTGCAATTGAAAGAGTTTAGGAGAATTTAAATCATGTTGAAAAAAAGTTATTCAAAAAGTGGAACAAAATGTCGAGTAACGTTTAAGTTACCCGCAGATGTGCAGGCAGAAACGGCCGCATTGTGTGGTGAATTTAATGAATGGGATGCGACAGTCAACCCAATGAAAAGGTTGAAAGATGGCAGCTTTAGTGCAACGGTTTCTGTTCCTACAGGAACAGCCTATCGTTTTCGTTATTTATTAGATGGCGAACGCTGGGAGAATGATTGGGAAGCAGATAAGTATCTACCCAATGTTCATGGTACAGAAGATTCCGTTCTGCAAGTGTAATTAATAGAAATGGACTTGATTAAAGAGTGTCATTAATTGGCACTCTTTTTTTTTGCTTCGTTAAGATGCTGTGAAACTCTTGCTTGACCATCTTGTCAACATAATGTGGAAGTGTATAATGCCACTGGAAAATAACTTTTAATGACACAATGTATATCTCTTGATGGTACGATCTGTAATTTTTAAAAAGGATCTTGTCACTTAAAGCGGAATTATTCATGAAAAAATTTGTTTTACTTTTTATCTTACTTAATCTCTTGGTTGTTTCTTGTAACAATAGCGACGATACCCCAATTCCAACTTTGGCCGCTGCGGCTGAAATTCAACAAATTGATGACACAAATAATGTAAATACCGATTCAGGCGCAAGCTCAGAACCTGTTGTAGAAGCAGCAGATACGGCCGTTGCCGCTACAGCAACGCCTGCAGAACCAATGGCCGCTGTGGTCAACGGTCAGCCTATTTTGTTGGCAGATTATGAAGCAGAACTGGCCCGTTATGAAAAAGGACAGGCAGAACTCGGTATCGAAACGCCAGACCCAAACTATCGCCAAATTGTGCTCGATGCATTAATTGAAAAAAGTTTGATTGAGCAGGCTGCTCAGGAACAAGGAATTATTGTTTCGGATGAGATGGTTGAAGAACAGCTGGCGCAATTACGCACAACGGCTGGGGAAACAGGCAATTTTGATGCATGGTTAGAAGCAAATCATTGGACAGAAGATGAGTTTCGTAAAGAGATCGCATCAGGGATGGTTATTGAACAAATGGTTGCTTTAATAACTGCGAATGTACCCTCTACTGCAGAGCAAATTCGGGCACGTATGATTCAGGTGAATGATCTTGATCTTGCCAACACCTTGTTAACGCAGGCACGCAATGGCGATGACTTTGCCTTTTTGGCACAACAACACTCTTTGGATACAACCACAGCGCAAGATGGGGGTGACATTGGTTTTTTTGCGCAAGGTTCGTTGTTGGTGCCAGAAATAGAAACGGCCGCTTTTGCTTTGGTAAATCCAGGTGATATTAGTGACGTGATTACGGTAACCAATGCAGATGGCGCAACTACTTACTATTTGGTGCAGTTAGTTGAGCGCGATCCACAACGGCCGTTGCCCGCAAATATGCAATATCTACTTTATGAAGAAGCCTTTCAGAATTGGGTTTCAGGGTTATGGCAAAACGCAACTATCGAGCGTGTTGTCCAATAAAATTTAGATAATCAGATGGCAACGAAGCGAAGACCCCAAAAAAATGAACAACAAGGATGTGGCGGGCTGCTCTTAAATGCTGTCGCGGCACTCTTGATGATGTCAGCTTGCTTTATCTTTGTTGGTTTTGGCATTGTATTATTTGCCCCAGATCTTTTACCAGAGGTTGGTTTTATAGATAGATTGTTTGAACCACCACCAGTTGATCTGAATGAAATTGAGATGAGTGATGGCCTGCCCACTGTTGCTGCTGTTGCCGAAATACCATCGGCAACGCCTACACCATTGATCCGAGCGACATTTACCCCATTGCCCGAACAACCAAGCGTAACGCCCATTCCTGTGAGCACAGCTCGGCCAACCCTGACGCCTTCTATTGTGCCCACATTTCCGTCGAAAACTCCTACGCCAACGCCCAGTAATACACCCACAAAAACACCAACAATAACGCCAACAGGGCCAACTCCAACACCCAGTCCTACACGCTCAGCGTTTCTCTTTACGAAGTCGGATCTAAGTCCGTTTTATTTGCAAAATCATGCGAATAACGCTGGTTGTGGCTGGTTAGGCATTGCTGGGGAAGTTTTGGATTTAAATCGAAATCCTGTGTCAGCAGGGCAGTATCGTGTCCATGTATGGGGGAATGGTGTTGATGAACGCCCCGCAGTGGGTGGTGCGCCACAGTATGGCCCTTCTGGTTGGGAACAATATTTGGGTGAGTCTCCCGCTGCACAAGATTACAATGTGCAGTTAGAAACTGTTAGCGGAACGGCCGTTTCCCAAGTTTACCGCGTTCAGACACGAGCAAGCTGTAGCCAAAACCTCACACAAGTAGACTTCCTCAAAAATCACTGATAAATAAAAAGAGCTGAGGAGATGTTTTCTTCTCAGCTCTTTCTATCTTCATCGTCTCATCATCTTCCAGACTGATTCAACGAAATTGTATAGCTTCCACCTTCATTAAAAAACTCTTGAACAACAATGCCCCAACGGCCGTTTTGTGGAATTAGATAACCGATTAGCTGTTCTGCTTGGCCATTTCCTTGTAGATCAACATCCAAAGCATGTTGCATTTGCGGATTGTAAAGGTAAAACAGTAAATCTGTTTGCTGTTCCGAAGGGGTGATTGTTATGTCAACTTTTTCTCCTTCTTCTGCATCAAAGTACCAGATGACACGTTGGTTGGGTAATAAACTGCTGGTAATGGAATCTCCATAACGGAGAACACCCGCTTCGTTTGGCGGTGTGATTGGATTTGCGGTGAGCTGAATGTTGTAACGACCAGGCAAGCCGGTAACATCACGCACCAAAATGATAAATTCACCATCGCTAGGCAGTTCAATAGTGAGCATCTCTGCTTCGGATACGGCCGTATTATCAACTTGCGCTAAGCGATTGACCTCACCATCTAAAAGCCATAAATCCAAGTTCAAGTTCGTGTCGATCGGAGTTGTTTTAACAGAGACTTGGTCGCCTCCTTTCCCTGTAAAGAACCAGGCATGCGCTTCATTGGCTTGCAAAGATTCTTCACGTGTTTGGCCATAAACCAAATCCCCAGCATCATAAAAATTGGCAAGCGAATTACTTCCTTCATCCAGTGAGAGTGCATAACGACCGCCATCACCAGCAAAACTATGAACGGCAATGGTATATAAACCTGTCACAGGTAATTCAATGCCTGTGCTTACTTCTGCGTCACCACTATACCCTTCATCTAAACTGATTAATTGGGTTCCATCCGGTGCATAAAGTTCTAAAATCGCGTCAAATTCGTCTTCTGGGGTAAGGACAAGCGTGATCTGGTTGCCAGCATTACCGTTGAATGTCCATCCATGTTTGCCATTTTGTGGTAATGTGCCCTCAATGATTTGTCCAAATGTAATGTCACCGCC
Source organism: Promineifilaceae bacterium (SeqCode) (assembly GCA_050290485.1). Lineage (GTDB taxonomy): Bacteria > Chloroflexota > Anaerolineae > Promineifilales > Promineifilaceae > JBNKHS01. The sequence goes on from JBNKHS010000115.1 coordinate 5,811, forward strand.
GCCACCATATAAAGGATCTTTGGCCAAGATGAGACTAAGTGTGTATCTGCCGCCAACATTGAAAAAGTCCCCGATTTCAAGCACGTATAATCCTGGTTCGGTCAGGAGCAAATCAGTGATCACTTCTGTCCCTCCTGCATAACCATTATCAATGTTGGCAATGGTCTGTCCGTTGGGTCCAAAAAGGGTAAAGGTTAGATCAAGTGCATTGTTATCTGGCTTGATCGATATGATCCCGTAACGTGGTTCGTCAAGGGTGAATGTCCAAATATCTTTATTTCCTGGTTGGAGTTCACCAATGACCATATCGGTTTCACCTAAGCTGCCAATGACGTTGCTTTTACCATCGTTGATGGTGTAATTGGTATTTAGATTATGGATTACGGCCGTTTCTGCAATTTCATTAAACGTTGGTGCAAAGCTGTCCCAAAAGGTGATCGGAGCTGTAAATAGAAAAATGGCTTGGGTTGACTGACTGACCGCACCACCTAGTGTGGTTGTGTATAAAAAGAGTCGTGTTTGTAAACTTTCAGCAGCATTGACAGCAAGTCCTACAGGATCACCGACAATATCGATATAAGCCCCAGGAATTTGTGAGCCAGTGGCCGTTACGGCCGTAACCGGGACAGGGTCGCCATCAGCAGGTGGCAAGTTCAATTGAGTCGTTAAACGAGTTAGGGTTGCTTGCGGGGTATTGGGGGGCAAATCGAGATGGCTAATCAAGCCAACTGCGAAAGCACCATTTTCAATCGGTTTGCCTCCCAACAGACTTTCTGCAGTGCGGGATGAATCCCCTGCCAGAAGAACAATCAACCCTAAGGGATTGGTTGCAACGGCTGTGTCAATTTGGCTGGTTAAATTTTGCCAACTACCCGGCACTTCAAATTGTAAACCGGATGTGGAATTGCCAATCGTTTGCCAGCCAGAACGTGCAGTTGTCGGAATTGCAGTTGGTAAGGGAGGGGGGGCATTGGTTGGTGTTGTCGATGATGTTGTCGATGTTGCTTCTTGTCCACTAGTTGGTGATGGTGCAATTTCAGTAGACAAGTCTCGTTCTTCCTCAACTTGAGGCTTACTACAAGCAACAACAAATATCAATATCAAGCCAAGAACCAAGCGCAAAGACACACTTGTCTTCATGGACTATCCTCCTGTATTCATGCGGGCTATTCATTATAATTCACAGCAATTTTGATTTAGCGCCAACAAAAATCGTGAATTACTGTAGTGAAAACCATTACTTTCTATTTCAAAAATGCTTGTGTTTTCACTATTTATGCCCTATTCGTTCGCATTTTGCACATGCACTTTTTTGTGTCATGCAAAATACGCAAACAGCTTTTTAATAAAGTTGACATAATTACAATTCACGGAAACTGGTTTTAAATAAATCTAGCCAAAATCGTGAATTATTGAAGTGAAAATGTAGCAAGCGCCTTTTGTTATTGCAAAAAACTTTAGCGTTTTCACTCTGAGACAATAAATGATATTAAAAAGCTATAACAGAATGATTGATGGGTGGATTTAATCATTCATTTGCTGAACTACAACAATTGTGTAAGAACAATCTATGGTTTGCTTTCAGGGCTAGGAACTCGCCAATCATCACCAATAATGATCAGCAAATCGAACTCACCCTCAGGGTTTGATGCGTTGCTGATGTTGAGCGGAGGAATGTGCATAAGCTGGGTTAGGTATTGGGCTGTATAAGGATATGAACCATACGTAATAATCTGTGTTGTCTGGTAGGTCGATGCATCCGCATTGCCAATTTCACTCACATTGATACCAAAATTTTCTAAATACGTCTGCGTTTCTCCGGCTAATCCAAATACGGCCGTTCCATTATAAACACCAACACGCGCTTCTTCTTCTGCCATCAATGCGGGCAAATTTTCGATGATTGGTGTTGGAACAGCAGGGGGAGGGAAAATCTCATCACGTAAAGTACGAATCTTTTCGCGATAAGGAACCAATACTTGACGACCATCTGGTGTCACTTCACTATACACATAGTTAAAGTCAATAACGGCCGAACCAATATTTTCGCTAGGAATATCTTGCGCCAGCAAAGCCAATTGAATCGCTTCATCTGGGGTTAAATTTGTACGCACATTCTCTTGAAATGTCACCCAAAGTTGTGGTGCTTGCCGAATCAGTTGGGGCACCATATCCAACTGCAGCACTTTGTCGCGCACCGCCATCATGACTTGCTGTTGGCGTGCTGCGCGATCCACATCGCCACCAAAAGTAGCTCTTGTACGGGCATATTTTAAGGCTTGTTCACCATTGAGCTGTTGTGTGCCAGCTTCTATATAAAAGGGATCGTATCCATAACAACGATCAGGATACGACTCATCATTAATTGTTTCTGCAACTTCAACTTCGATGCCATCAATTAATTCAACGCCTTCGATAAAAGCATCAAAGTTAACCGTGGCATAGTAGTCGATGGGAACCCCAAGTATATTTTCTACTGTACGTATGGCAAGAGCCGGTCCACCACCGGGGTATTCTAACGCTTCGCCATAATAGTTTGCCTGATTGATGCGATCAAAATCGGGGTTATCTACATCGGGAATATCGACCCACAAATCGCGAGGTAATGATAAGAGGTTGGCTGTTTTACCAACAGGATCGATGGTTAAAACCATCATGCTGTCTGTATGTGCTGGCCCATCTTCATCACATCGTTGGTCGATGCCAAGCAATAAAATTGAAACGCGTTCAATACCATCCCACGGTTGTAATGCTTCAGAGGAAATGACAACAGGTTGTGTGTTGTTTTGGCTGATATCTGGTGGGTTGTTGGGAACGGCCGTTCCTTCTTGCACCGTTTCAGTAACAACATTACTGTTAAACTCTGGATCAATCACTTCAATTGAAGATACAGTGGACTGAACGGTTTTGAAGAGCCAAAAAGACCCTGCTAATAAGAGGAGAAGGATTAGCAATCCTAGAAGAATCAAGGCCCAAGGCGGTAATTTAACTTGGGCTGGTTTACGACGATTAGAGCTGTTTTGTCCCATAATAATTTATGTCTATCTAAAGCAAAATAGCGGTAGGCATTATAGCATAAAAAAAATTGGGGTCAGGGAGTTTAATAAATGCTAACGATTGCCCTATGCTTTGCGCACCTATTTTGACGCCAAAATTGGCCTCAACTATAATGCTTCGCTTGAGTGAACTATGAAGAAATATTTGCCAATCCTGCTAATTTTATTAGGCGCGCTTTTGTTGCGCTTATTTTGGTTAACTGAAACACCCCCTGGCTTGACTCATGATGAGGCCAATCATGGTCGTGAAGCGATTGGTGTGTTAGACGGCGAACTCCTTTTTTATTTTCCGCTCAATTATGGAAGTGAACCACTTTATAGCTATACTGTCGCTGGCAGCATGTTGTTTTTTGGTGAAAACATCTTTGCCTTGCGCCTTGTTAATGTAGTTTTTGGCTTGTTGGCCATTGCTGCAACTTACTTTTGGGCAAGGTGGGCGTTTGATGAACGAACGGCACTGATTACGGCCGTTTTGATGGCGGTTTCATTTTGGCCACTCGCTTCCAGCCGAGAGGCATTACGTGCCGGAATGTTGCCCTTCTTCATGGTGTGTGCGGTTTGGTTTTTCTGGAAGATTATGCACAGCAACCAACCAACGCTGAAACAAAATTGGAAATTCGTTGTGGGGTTTGGTCTTTCCGTTGCCTTTACCTTACACATTTACTTGGCGGCGCGTGTTGCTTGGGGACTGTTTCCACTTTTCCTCATTTATCTGTTCATCTGGCAGCGGATGACGTTCAAACGCAGTTGGTTACCAACGCTGGCAGGCTTGCTTTTGGCAGGCTTGTTGGTCATTCCAATGTTTATCTATGTTGAACAAAATCCTTATGTGCTCACGCGTCTGGATATGCTTGATGGGCCACTGCAAGGGTTACGTTCAGGGAATATCCGTCCCATTTTAGAAAATATGAGTGAGGCGCTGCTTGCTTTTATTTGGCCCGGTTTTGGGGATAAGTTTTTAGCCTACAATATTCCGGGACGCCCTGTTTTTGATGTTATCACGGCCGTTTTTTTTATGGCTGGTATTTTTATTTGTTTGCTTCGTTGGAAACGGCCGTCTTACGCCTTCATTTTGCTTTGGTTTGGCGTTGGGATTCTCCCTTCCTTAATTACAGGATCCACAGCCAACACGACACGCAACTTAGCAGCATTGCCCGCTGTCTTCCTCATTCCGTCTGTGGGTTTTTGGGGCATGGGTGATTGGGTTAGGCAAAAATGGCCACGTTTAACGCAGCCTGTTTTATCAGCTGTTGCCGTGGTGTGGATTTTGCTTGCGGGGTCGCTTGCCATTTATGATTATTTTGTGGTGTGGGGACAATCAGCAGAAGTACGAGACGCGTATCAGCATACATTGTTACAGGAAGTGGCGTACATCAAAGAGCAAGAGATAAGCAAACCATTGGTCTTATCTTCTGTGTACCCGAATGTTGCCCATGATCCGTCCATTTATTTGGTATATCAAGATGGTGCGAACTGGGATACACGTTGGGTGGATGCCCGTTATGCACTTGTCATTCCGCAAAATGGGGAGGCTACCTTATTGACATCTGCGGCTACAGCGCCTCATCCTGCGTTTGCTGAAATGCTTGATGAGATTGAGACTGTTCAACTGCGAGCCGATGATTTGAATGCAGACTTTACGGTATATGCAATTGATGCGGAGATGTTGGATGAGTGGATTGACGGCGATACGGCCGTAACCTTTAATGATGCTATTACGTTAATTGGCGCGAAATGGATCGAACCAACAGTGAAAGCGGGGGAGACCGCGGAATTAATCACCATCTGGCAAATTGAAGATCCCCCATCGATTGGGCCAGAAGTGCCCCCCCTTTTTACCACTGATACGGTTATGTTCTCGCAGTTGTTAGATGAACAAGGGAATGTATTTGCCCAGCGCGATTCGCTAGAAGCACCTTCATGGAATTGGCAGGCGGGCGATTTGTTCATTCAAGTACATCCCATCGCGATTCCGGCAGAAACGGCCGTTGGTTCTTATCCAGCGATTGTGGGCTTTTACGATCGCACCTCAGGCCAGCGTGCCTTGTTGCCCAATGGTGAGAGTTATACGGCCGTTCCCAATCTTGACGTTATTGAATAAGACATTATGCACTCAGCACGCAACCTTAGAATTTGCGAAAACATGACCAAAGAGTGAGCCTAATAACTTTACATATTATTGAAAGCATCCTATCATTGGGCGCATGAGCAAAAGAAACGGCGTTGACCATCTCTCTGTTGATGAGTTAGAGCAGTTACTTTACCGTAAAAAACGGTCACTTCGTCGCCAGCGATTGCAGCGATTGCAAAAGGAAGGGCGTGTTGTTTCCGTTGATGGTTTAGATG
>JBNKHS010000116.1:0-11151 GCA_050290485.1 Promineifilaceae bacterium (SeqCode)
CGAATGAACTTGATCCGCAAACAGCTGATCGAAGAGCGCTTAGTTTTTCCATGTCTTCTTTAGATATTGCTGTAGAAAAGGATTGAGGTTATCAAAACTTCATAGCAGAACTATTGTTTTTGCTTCCATATAACAAATCGAAAAGTTAGATGAACAAAATTAAATATGTGAGTCATATCTGACGACCGTCTCTCGCCAAACCTAACTGGAAAATAAACCAGTGGTATAGATTTGGAACTATAGATCATGCGATAATATAGGTATGGCAGAGAGACAGAAATTGATGCGGTTTGCCTGGCTTTCTATTGGTACGGCCGTATTAACCATCATCCTTAAATACAGCGCATACCTCTTAACCGATTCGGTTGGTTTATTATCTGACGCGTTAGAATCGGGCGTGAATTTGGTCACGGCTGTTGTCGCTCTGTGTGCGTTGTATGTTGCTGCACAACCTCCCGATGACGAACATGCCTTTGGGCATAGCAAAGTTGAATATTTTGCTGGTGGCTTAGAGGGAGTAATGATTTTAATTGCGGGTGGATTGATTGCCTTTACGGCCGTTTCCCGTCTCATTACGCCAGAGCCTTTACAACAAGTTGGCATTGGTCTGTTTGTCTCTATCATTGCTTCGCTATTTAATTTAGGAACGGCCGTTTTGCTCAAGCGTGTGGGTCAAAGACATCGTTCACTGACGCTTATTGCTGAGAGCCATCATTTGATGACAGATGTGTGGACTTCTGTTGGCGTTATTGTTGGGGTTGCTTTGGCTACTCTTTCTGGGCGGTTATGGTTAGATGCAGTGATCGCGATTATTGTCGCCATCAATATTATGATGACAGGTATCAAATTGCTCAAGACAGCAATGAATGGCCTAATGGATTCTGCTTTACCGTCAGAAGAGATCATCCAAATTCAAGAAATTTTAGAAAGTTATCGTTTTCGTGGGATTGATTATCACGCAATGCGTACGCGACAATCTGGTGCGCAACGATTTTTGTCACTGCATGTGCAAACACCGGGTGAGTGGAGTGTGCAGCAAGGGCATACGCTCATTGAAGAAATTGAAGCGGATATTATTCGTCATTTTGCCCCGATTTCCGTTATCATTCACCTGGAGCCGTTAGAAGATCCTGTTTCTTGGGATGACATTCCCCTCAATCGTACAATGTTAGACTCGGACTAACGCGTCTGGGTGATTTGGTGGCTGATGAGGCCAACACATCCACCAATGAGTGTTGTCATTAATCCCCCCCAAGCGCCAAGCTCGTAAATGAAAGCTGTTCCCGGCAGATTTAGCACGAAATAAATGTAAAACAATAATCCCCCAATGATGCCCCATAATGGTGAACCGACGCTGTCTGCTGGATTTGCATGGCGACGGCGATTGGTCCATACGGCCGTTCCTGTGATGATCAGTAAACCAATAAATACGGCCGTTAGCATCATCATATCTGAAAGTTCTATTCGAATACCTAACTCTTCTGGCTCGGGCGGCGCTTCGAACGGTGTGCCTGTTGGAGCAGATGTATTTGTTGGCGCTGGCGTTTCTGTTGGCTTTGGTGTTTCTGTTGGTTGTGGAGTCGGCGAAGGAACAGATGTCGGATTGATGATGGTAATTTGTGCTTCTCCAGACTCATCTGAGTTAACTCGAATATCAACCTCTTGCGAAACAATCGCGTTTCCCGCATCAACACTAATCCGGAACTGCCCACCCTCTGTTTGGGCAATAAGTAAATAATCCAACTGTGCCATGCCATCTGTTGTGGGCACTTCAGCGATGATATTGACGGAACCTTGTACCAAATCTCGCTGTACAAACGCTACAATCGTGCCATTGGGAACAGGGTTCCCATTATAATCTAAGATTTGCCCGGTTTGTAAACGGACTGTATCCCCTACAGAAACAATATTGTTTCCTTCGGTAAATGCTTCTACATCTTCTGGAATAAGAGACAACTCAATAACTTGATCCGGTGACGGTTCTGTCCTTTGTAAAAGATCATAGCCGATTCCATTGATGTTAACGGGTGACCCTCCAGCAATGGATAATTCCTGAAACAGGGCACGCACAGAGGCGTCGATAAATGAATTGAGTTTGCTGTACAAACCGTAATATGCAGTCAATTGCGAGATTTCAGTCGAATCGAGGGCATAAGGCGTATTGTAAGCAAAGGTAACAACAAATTTGTCTCGGGTTAAATCGGGACGCTTAGCCAAAAAGTTTTTAATGGCATCGGCATATTCTCCATCTTGATCTACCATCCCTAAAATGATCCAATCTGCATCAGGTAATGTTTCTTGGATAAGATATTCTGGCGGTGGCAAAGGAGTAGGCAAGGGTGTGGGAGTAGGCCCATTTTCCGGTGTTTCCGTACTTCCTGGTTCTACTGTGGGTGTAATTGGGTCTGTTTGGTAAATGATGGGAACATTTCCAGCATCAAGAAACGTTTGCAGCTGAGCAAATGTAAAGCTATTGATGTTTTCCGCCACAACCTGACCGCTAGCATCAGGTCCATATAACTCAATCATTTTGTTGGCGATGTCGTTGACACCAATTAATTCTTGTGGAGGACAATCTGTGCATTGTTGGGCAACGCGCACATCAGTAAAGATGACAATATTGTCACCTACTGACGGGGCACGATCTAATCGTTCTGCTAATTCATTTTGAGCTGGGAAGATCAACGTCACGGCATCTTGGGCAACTTCGATTGAGGTGGTTTTATTTTGCCCTATTGTGTTGATTAAGGTTTCTGGATTGTCGTCGACAAGGCTGTTTTCTAAAGTGAAATCGTTGTCATATAATTTGAGTTTTAGTTTGAGGATGCGTAAAACGGCCGTATCCACCTGTTCTTGGAAAGCAACATCAGTCAGGTACCGTTCTTGAAACCAGTTGATTGTATCCTTAATATTAGCCAGTTCTATTTCATAATCCGCATCGCCTAAAGCAAACTGATCCAAATAAAGCAAATCATTTCCTGCTGAAAATGCGTCTTTGGCGATAACACGATGTGGGAAAGTTTGTTCAGTATTATCGAAAAAGCGCTCTACAGCCCGTACCCCCAATTTGTCCGAAACAATCAAACCGCCATCCTCACGCCAGGTCGTTATGGAAGGTAAAGTCATCAAGGCTGTTAATGCTTGGGGATCGAAACTGACAGGGTTGGTGGTGGCACGAATATTTCCTTGAAACCCTTGATATCGAATATGGGTGGTTAGTAATCCATCTGTGATGGCTTCTTCGTCGACCGAATTATTAGTTACGGCAAAAAATGGAGCGAGTTCAATTTGGTTTAGTTGCTCCAACGATTTACGCACTGTCGGAATTTCCTCGTGTAGAGGTCGGTCACTGCTGCCGTAGCCAGGGAAATGTTTGGCGATGACGGCGATACGGCCGTTACTGCCTTGATGCACACCGCGAATGTAAGATTGTCCCATCAGGCCGACCCAGTAAGGATCACCACCAAATGAGCGTGCCCCTAAACGGTTGTCAGTTAACGGGTCGGGATTTTCGAGTACATCTAACGTAGGCCCCAGCAGCATGTTAACACCAATGGCTGCCAATTCTTGCCCCACAACTTGGCCAACATTTTCAGCTTGCTCTGGTTGCCAAGTGGCGCCAATAGCCATATTGCTGGGAATATCTGTTAATCCATTCCAAATTTCTGTATATGGATGGCTATCACCCTCATGATTGGTGGCGATAAAAAGGGGAACGGCCGTATCTGTGGCATTGAGTAGAGGAATACTTTCGTTAAATTCTAATTCGCCAGCAATGGCCCAGCGTTGTAGGTCATTGGTTAAGTTGGCCACTTGAATAGGTACTGTTGCTGGGTCGCCGTATCCTGTAATGTTATTATTTTCTGTTTCTAAAACCACACCACCAATGTGATAGTTCAAGATCAAATCAGCAATATCACTTTCAGGAGGCGCAGAATCGCCCACAAAGGGAACGATAAAGAGTTGACCGACACGTTCTTCAGTTGACAGTGTGTCTAAAATTTGCTGTGCTTGCAGATCGGTGTCGGTTTGTCGTGCATATACGGGGAGGGCAGGTGACAACAACGTCGCTAAGACGAAAATAATTGATATGAGAAGATGTACAACGAAATACGGCCGTTTAATTACCAAAACAGCTCCCAATATCAAAGTTGTTGTCAAACACAAAACAATCAGCGACCAACTGTAATGTTGGTTGCTTAAAATAAGATGATAATGCGTTTGCATTTAGGGTTAGCTCATGGGGCAAAGCGGCGTTTTTCGAACTATCCCTGTTTATAAACCATAAGCCACAAAATTGCTTGCATTAAAATTGAGCAAAGATTGGGCATTATTTAGAATCTATCCAGAAACCATAGAGAAGGATCTATTTATTCTCTGTGGTAGGATCAAGAACCTACAGTCAAAATAGAAATCATTTTTTACTATTTCAAAATGATTACATTTTCACAATATGATGAACGCAAATTATACCGTAGATTGCAACAGCATTCACCTGTGTTAAAATCCTCAACATTATTTATGTCACATTGTTCATCCATTATTCATAATTAGCTGTTAGTCAACAGTGGATAGCCATCAGCGAGTTCATTGCTATTGAAAAGTATAAGCTTAACCCAGATACCAATCCATTTGCAAGGTGATGCCTACGCCCCGCAGCCGATAGCTGACAAATTAACGCCTAAAATCTGGTATAAAACTGCCTATGTCTGAAAAAGCTCGTAATTTATTAGCCTTACTTTTGTTACTTATTTTGGCCGCAAGTGCTTTTGCGGCCGGTTATTTTGCCAATGATTTGGTCGCTATGCAGCGAGGTGAAGTCAGCGTCACAGCAGAAGATCAAAATGATTTTGGTTTATTTTGGGAAGCCTGGGATTATATCAATGGGAGCTTCATTGGTGATTTACCGAATAATCAAGATTTGGTTCATGCGGCTATTCGTGGGTCAATGAACTTATTAAATGATCCCTATACAATTTTTGTGGAGCCTGTGGCTCGTGAGCAAGAACGACAATCGTTACAAGGTACGTTTGGCGGCATTGGGGCGACATTATCTCGTCCAGAAGAGGGCGGCCCTGTTATTTTGGAGCCTATTCCTGGCAATCCTGCGCAATTGGCTGGGATTCAATCTGGAGATCAATTGATCGCTGTCGATGGTGATCCAATCACAGTAGAGATGACTGTAGCCGATGTGGCAGAACGGGTGCGGGGCGAGAAAGGAACGACGGTAACACTCACCATTATTCACCCTGACGAGGAAGAAGCTGTCGATATTGAAGTGGAGCGTGGTGATATTTTAATTCCCTCTGTGTCCTCTCGTATTTTGGCGGAAGATGAGACGATTGGTTACATTCAATTGACCCGTTTTAGTGGTGAAAGTAGTAATGAAATTGAAACGGCCGTTACCCAATTGCAGGAAGACGGTGCTGAAAAGTTGATTTTGGATTTGCGTGGCAATGGTGGTGGTTTGCTCGATGCGGCCGTTTCTGTTGCTGACCATTTCTTGGATGAAGGGACAGTTCTCTATCAAATTTCCAAGGGAGAAAATGAGCAGGAATATAAGAGTAGTAGCGAAACGCTGGCTCCTGATCTACCATTAATTGTGTTGATTGATGGCGGGACCGCCAGTGCATCGGAAATTTTGGCTGGTGCACTGCAAGATAGAGACCGCGCGCAGTTGGTGGGGAGCACACCAACGTTTGGGAAAGGTTCTGTGCAGCTGGTGTATGATCTCAGTGATGGATCTTCTGTTCATGTTACTTCATCCCGATGGTTTACCCCGAACCGCCATCAGCTCGATCAACAAGGATTAGAACCGAATGTAGTTGTTATTGTCACTCAAGAAGATATCGACAATGGGCGTGACGCAGTTCTAAACCAAGCAATTCAGGAATTACAAAATTAGTAGCAAAGGGGTCAAGGGTATAAACGAAATGAACAACGAAGAGCAATTTTCTGGGAGCCAAGCACCACGTAGTAACAAAAAGTTAATTGGCATTATTGTTGTCGCGGCACTGTTTATGTGTGGTTTAATGGGATATGCAGGCTATGCAATCGGGCGTGCTTCGGTGACTCCACAAGTGGAAGCAATTCCAGTAACGGTCGAGGAAGTGGAGAGCGTTGAAAAAGAGACAACAAATGTGGTGAGTGGTGAAAATGTGGGGGAGGTGGCTGAAGAAACGGCCGTATCCCCAATAAGCCAAGAAGAGCCACCCAAACCAACAGAACCAGCAGTCACGGCGGCAGATCCAACTGAAGCACCAGCAGCAGTGGAAGAACCTGCCCCACGCTTAGAAGATATCGAAGATATTGATTTTGACGTTTTTTATGAGGCTTGGGAGCTTGTCGAAGAGGGCTTCGATGGTGAACTTCCTTCAAATGAAGAAATTCTTTATTCTGCGATTGAAGGTTCAATTGACGAGCTCGATGATGATTATACGCGCTTTATTCGCCCAGAAATTGCTGCACGTTTGCGCGAAGATGCGCAGGGGGCAGTCGAAGGGATTGGCGCTTTTGTGCGTGAGACGGATGAAGGTTTCTTTGAAATTGTACGTCCCATTCCCGGCCAAGCTGCCGAGAAAGCAGGCATTTTGCCCGGCGATCTCGTTGTTGGTGTCGATGGAGAATCTGTTTTAGATGTTTCCTTTGATGAAGTCATTATGATGGTGCGTGGGCCACAAGGTACTGAAGTTACGTTAAGCATTGTGCGTGAAGGCGAAGAAGAGGAAATAGAATTTACAATTACGCGTGTACGTTTTGAGATTCCTACAGTTGAACATGAAATGTTAGACGATGATATAGCGTATATTAAATTGTCTGAGTTTAATCGTACTGCTTACGATAAAACATTGGCCGCCATTGAGGAGTTATTAGCACAAAATCCACAAGGGCTTATTTTTGATTTACGTGATAATCCTGGTGGTTTCCTTGATCAATCAGTTAGCATTGCGGATTTATTCCTGGATGAAAATATTGTGCTATATGAACGGAATCGAAATGGCTTAGTGAATGAAACGTTTACAGCAGACGATGGTGATATTGGCGAAACGATTCCAATGGTTGTTTTAGTCAATGGTGGCAGTGCAAGTGCTTCTGAAATTGTTGCTGGGGCGATCAAAGATCATGGGCGGGCAACCATCATTGGCGAACAAACCTTTGGCAAAGGTTCTGTACAGCATGTTTTAACCTTGTCCGATGGGTCTGAGTTACGCGTGACGATTGCACGTTGGTATACACCAGCTAACAACACCATCGATAAAGAAGGGATTACCCCTGATATTGAAGTGCCGATGGAGTTTGATGCAGAAGAAGATATACAACTTGATCGCGCCATTGAATTTATTTTGACAGGTGAGTAAGTTAAAAGGTGCAGCACATTTAAAAATTTGTTTGTAAAATTCCACAAGAAATCTTTGGGAGAAGTGCGTTGTATTTAAGCCGAGCAAAACGCTCGGCTTTATTTTTTCCTGACAAAGTTTGAGGTAGAATACGCCGTTATGAACCAGAAAAGCGAAGGTAAAAAAATAATCGCGAAGAATAAGCGAGCGCGATTTGAATATGAAATTTTAGAACTGTTTGAAGCCGGATTGCTGTTGAAGGGAACAGAAATCAAGTCGATTCGAGCCAACAAGGTGAGCCTGCAGCGCAGTTATGTACAGGCACGTGATGGAGAACTTTATTTAATAGATGCCCATATTGCCGAATACGAACATGGCAATCGGGAAAATCATGAGCCTACACGGGCGCGCAAGCTTTTGCTGCACCGCAAAGAGATCAATAAGATTTTGGATCAACTGCAACAAAAGGGGTTGAGTTGTGTACCGACAATGCTGTACCTCAAAAACGGCCGTGCCAAGCTAGAAATTGCATTGGGGCGTGGTAAAAAACTGCACGACAAACGCCAAACCGTGGCCAAACGCGACTCGCAACGCCAAGTCGAACGCGCTCTGCGTGAAAAATATAAATGAAAAATTGGTTCAATCGTCTTAAAGATTGAACCAATTTGAAGATAATGCTCGTTTAAGATTGTGTAGAGTTTCAGTTTTTAGCCTGAACGTTTTCTGCGAACCATTTTATCAATTTCCACAGCAACGAACACAATAGCACTAGCTACAAGAGCGATCATCAGGTCTTGTGATTTAAGCGGTTGTGTGCTGAATAATTTTTGCAAGAAAGGCACATATAGCAGCGCCAACTGGAGTACAAACGTTAAGATGATTGCACCAATCATCATTCTGTTTTTGAAGAAGCCAATAGAGAATACAGATTCACGGTTGGCGCGAATAGCTAATGCATTTCCCATTTGTCCTAAAACGAGGGTCGTAAAGACCATCGTGCGCCAAATGCCATCAGGATCTTCTAGCCAGTAAAAATACCCGATACCGAGTGAGACAAGTCCCATCAATATCCCAATCCAGATGATTTGAATGCCGACACCATTGGCAAAAATACCTGCTTTGGGGTCAATTGGGGGGCGTTGCATGATACCGGGCTCTTTTTCTTCTGTGGCAAGGGCTAAGCCGGGTAGGCCATCTGTTACCAAATTGATCCACAGAATTTGGAGAGGAAGCAAAGGAAGTGGCATCCCAATGATGGGGCCAATTAACATGACGAAGAGTTCCCCTGTGTTGCTCGACAAGGTGTACTTTACGAATTTGACGATGTTGTCATAGATGGTGCGACCTTCTTCGACGGCGGCGACGATGGTTGCAAAGTTGTCATCGAGCAAGATCATGTCGGATGCTTCTTTAGAGACATCTGTACCCGTAATGCCCATGGCCACACCAATATCTGCTTTGCGCAAAGCTGGGGCATCATTGACACCATCACCTGTCATGGCGGCAATTTGATTTTTGTTTTGCAAAGCGGTGACGATGTTGATTTTATGTTCGGGGGAGACACGGGCGAAGATGTTTGTCTCAGATACGGCCGTATTTAAATCATCCTCGTCCATCTCTGTAAGCTGTTTGCCTGTGATTGCACGATCATCGTCTGCAATACCCAAATCTTTAGCAATGTGGCTGGCCGTTAAAGGATGATCGCCAGTGATCATAACTGTCCGTATACCAGCAGTTTTTGCTCTGGCAACAGCATCCTTAACTTCCGGCCTAGGTGGATCGATCATCCCCATCAAACCAATTAAAACTTGATGTGCCTCTGCTTCCGCATCTTGATCTTCCATTAATAAGAAAGATGCGGCCAGAACACGCTGCCCCTGGTTGGCTAAGGCATCATTTGCTTCTTGAATGTGCTGCCGCATTTCATCATCAAGCGGGACCACATCTCGGCTGCGACCCGTCCAAATAGAATCAGATATTTCAAGAATGCTATCTAATGCTCCTTTTGAAAAAGCAACATATGGCGTTAACTCTCCAGGCAACAAAATCTCTTCTTGTGGAATATTAAAGCGATGGATGGTAGTCATTCGTTTTGTTTCTGAAGAAAATGGGATTTCACGAACACGTGGATATCGTTGCTCTAAATTTTCTTTTTCATAGCTAAACTTATCGGCTGCCACGATTAAAGCCGTTTCAGTTGGATCGCCTATTGCCTTGATCTTGCCATCTTCGTCCGTCTCAAAAAAGGAATCGTTGCATAATGCTCCTGCCTTGAGGAGCATACTTAAAGTCCGTTGTACTGGTGGTTTTGAATCATCCAATTCTGCATCAGGATGTACTCCTTCTTTATCACGCAAGACATCTACCTCTACCGTACGACCAAGGACGTCAAGAACGGTGACGGTCATTTTATTTTGCGTAAGTGTTCCCGTTTTATCGGAGCAGATAACGGTAACAGAGCCTAAGGTTTCGACCGCAGGCAGTTTGCGAATAAGCGCGTTGCGTTTGAGCATTCGCTGTGAACCAAAAGCAAGTGTGATGGTGACAACCGCAGCTAACCCTTCAGGAACGGCCGCAACAGCCATGCTGATTCCTGTTAAAAAAAGAACTTCCAATGTTTCGCTCATGGGTTGAGCCGGATCACGCGTAAGGAAACCGATGATAACGACAAGAATAACGATAAACAATGCTGCCCACGCTAAGTTTTTACCTAAATTGGCCAGGCGTTTTTGCAGAGGGGTTTGATCATCTTCTACATTTTGCAAAAGGTCGGCAATATTCCCAAGTTCAGTAGCCATGCCTGTTTCTGTAATGAGCATTGTCCCGCGACCATAAGTGATATTTGTGCCCATGAAAAGCATGTTTTTTCTATCGCCAACCTGTAAATTATCTTCTGAAATCGGTTTGACATGTTTTTGGATGGCCTCAGATTCACCCGTTAGCGCTGCCTCTTGTGCTTTAAGATTGGCGCATTCCAGTAAACGGCCGTCTGCAGGCACTGCATTCCCTGTTTCCAACAATATCACATCGCCCGGCACCAATTCTTTAGCCGATACCTCAACGATATGATTGTCGCGCCGCACCCGTACTGTTGGTACTGCCATCTGCTTTAAAGCTGCAATTGCTTGTTCTGCGCGATACTCCTGTGTAAACCCGATGATCGCATTCAAGACAACAATGGTTAAGATAACGATCACCTCAGCAATTTCACCTAAAACCAAAGAGACTAATGCTGCCAAGATTAAAATAACAACCAATGGTTCTTTTAACTGTTCAATTATAATTTCCAGGGGCTGCCGACCTGCACGTTCTACTAACTCATTGGGGCCATATTGAGTTAATCTTTTTTGCACTTCTGCAGATGTTAATCCTTCTGAGGTTGATTGCAATTCATTTAATGCCGCATCACTTTCTAGCTGATACCAGTTAGTCATGAAATGTCCTCTTAATTGACGAGGTATGGTGCGCTTGAATTGTATACTGTCACGATTTGCAAAGATGAGGTGCGCCATACCTGGATCTGATGATTGATAAATTTATACGCAATCGGACAGGAGTCCAGTATAATTCAATAGAAATTTGTGGTATTGATATTGTATTAGATACCTATATTGTTTCAAAATAACTATGCAGAGACCTCGTGCGGTTTCAGACCAGACGAGGTCTTTATATGAAAAAAGCGGAGGCACAACAAACAACCTTATGAGCAACAGCTATATTCCTGAACGGGCTATGTTTATCTTTGCCCATCCTGACGATATTGAATTTGGTGTAGCGGGAACGGCCGCCAAGTGGATTAAATATGGGTCTGCAG
>JBNKHS010000117.1:0-11129 GCA_050290485.1 Promineifilaceae bacterium (SeqCode)
AACTTGCCTTCTTCTCCTTCACTGTCTGCATCATAGCTGCTGTAAAAGCCACCATCTTCATGGCGCAGCTCACGAATCACAAAATCAAGGGTTTCTTCTACGATGCGCCGATATAACGGTTTACCTGTGATCTGGTACGCATGGAGATAAACACGGGCGAGCAGGGCATTATCGTAGAGCATCTTTTCAAAATGGGGAATCAGCCAATTCTCATCCGTCGCGTAACGGGCAAAACCGCCACCCAGTTGGTCATAGATGCCGCCATACGCCATCTTTTCCAGCGTAAATTCTGCCATTTTTAGTGCTTCTTCATTTCCCTCTTGCACGTATTGACGCAGCAAAAATTCAAGCGTCATCGAAGGGGGGAATTTCGGTGCGCCGCCAAAACCGCCGCGTCGATTGTCGAAGTTGCTCGTCAACGATTGCACGGCACGAGAAAACATGCTTTTTTCAAGAACATTGTCTTGGCTGGTTAAAGGCACAATACGTTGGATATGTTCAGAAATGTTGCCTGCCTGTTTTTCAACCTCGTCTCGCTTCGTTTCCCATGCGTTAACGATGCCGCCCATCAACTCCATAAAACTGGGCATGCCGTAACGACGTGTGGGTGGATAGTAGGTGCCACCATAAAACGGCCGTTTATCAGGCGTTAAAAAAACAGTCATCGGCCAGCCACCTTGTCCGGTCATCGCCACCACCGACTGCATGTAAATGCCATCCAAATCAGGCCGTTCTTCCCGATCGACTTTGATGTTGATGAAATGTTCGTTCATGTAAACGGCCGTTTCTTCATCCTCAAAACTCTCATGCGCCATCACATGACACCAATGACACGCCGCATACCCAATACTCAGCAAAATAGGCTTATCCTCTTCTTTTGCCCGTTGTAATGCTTCTTCTCCCCACGGATACCAAGCAACAGGGTTATCAACATGTTGCAACAGATATGGGCTTGATTCGTTTTGAAGTTTATTTGGCATACATCATCCTTTATACGTGGTGTATCGTACGTGAATCGTAAGGTTGTCTACTGATTATAGCAATCTCCCTACTTTAGATAATATATTCTTATAGCTTATTCCACAAACAGCCCATCTTAGGGGTTTGCGGCGCCAAACCCCATTCACAAACCTAATCTAAGAGACTGTTTCTCACCATGACGAACTTGAGTATAATAAACAACATCAAATGGATGGAGATGAAAATATGAACAAAATTTTTAGTTTTATGGCGGGAGCAATCTGTGGGGCATTGATTGGGAGCGTAACCGCTTTGTTGTTGACACCCGCATCGGGGCAACAGCTAAAAGATGATGTTGTGTATCGTTGGGAAACGGCCAAAGAAGATGCTGTACGTGCCAAAGAAGAAACCCGTCTCCAATTAGAAGCTGAATACCGACAAAAAGTCAGCCGCAAAGAGCCTACTACCTAACGAATAAATGGATTTAAACGAATCATATCCAACCATTTATCGTGATAAGATAGGAGAAGTAAAAACAACACTTTATAACAACGGCGAGCTATTCAGCATGACAGTTCGTGAGGTAACCTTCACCAGTTCAGAGCTAGACAGTTTAGAGCCGTCCATCCCCCTAGATCACCCTCAACTCGAACAATTCACTCTCGCCTATGGCGCAATCTGCAATTATGAAATTGAATTTGATATACCTTTAATTACAGTTATTGATACGAAGCCAGTGCACAGCAAATTGCATGTTCATCTTAAATTGGGCGCAGCAGTACCCAATAGAGGGATAAAAAGTGAATGTTTACGATTGCGCTTAGATTGTGAAAATCAATCTTACTTCTCCTGCGGGAAACATGGCTGGTTTGATGATGAGATGCGTGAAATTGAAGCAGCGTTGCCTGAAAATATTTATATGAAATGCTGCCATACTTGCGCTTTTTCTGATTACCATCCAACTGGTTACGGGCTTATTGGAGGCCTGTGTTGTTTTCGAGATAACAAACAAGGTTACATGCAAGCCAAAGGGAAGTTTGAACTTATGCGTATTTGGGACACAAAAACAGAATTTGTGCAAGAAACCTACCTGTGCCCAGAATACGAGAAACGCACGCCAGACACAGGTTATCGAGGATAATCTTTTTACTCTTGGGCAATGTTGAGCCAATAATTTGCCGGACTGTTGACATAGGGCGCTTGAGGCATAATTGCCAGTACTCCGCCCTCTTTGCCAATATCTAATATCCATTTGCCTTGATTGAGATCATTCAATTCCAGAGGGGTGATCACAGGTTTAGGGCCATTTTCCTCAATGAAGATCACAGACCATTGTTGTGGGATTTGATGCCCTACTGGTAGAAAACCACTTGCTTGCCATCCTTGTAAATCCGTTTCCAAATCATAGACAAGCTCCAATTCAGGAATGGCAATGTCATCAATGGCGAAGCCCTGTTCCGCAATGCTCGATTCTGTAAGTACATCCCAACGGACAAGCACCTCATTACCCACGTAGCTGTTCAACGAGATATTTTCTTTGACCCAGCCATCGTTTTGGTTGCTGCCACTTTTGCCACTGTACGCGGGACCAAATTCGCCGGCAGTGGCGTCATCGGGAAAAAGAAGTTCCCACCTTTGCCCACCATCATTAGAAATGGAAACATAAGCAAAATCATACTCATCTTCAAGCTGATGCCAGACGTTGTATTTGAGGGTGGCTTTGTCAGCGTTGGTCAGATCGAAGGGAATGGTGAGAGTAGCATTCATTTCATTAACGGCAGGGGCATACCAATATTGTTGCCCCCCGCTAGGCGCGTCAGCAAAGAGGTTTACGGCCGTATCTCCGGCAAAGGTAATGGTCGTTTCACCGCGCAAGTCATTGAGATCGATGTAATGGACACCATACTGGTTAATCTCGTTCACCGTATCCAACGATTCATCCCGATCCAAACTGTGTTTCATAGACGGCCGTTTTAAGCGCAGACTGTCGTAAGAAAATAAAGGTCCTGCATCAGCATCATCTAAGTAATTGGCGACCATCCAATTGGCCAATAATTGATCCAGGGTAATATCTGGCGCAAATTGTTGCAAAATGGCCTGTACACCAGCTAAACCATTAGCAGGGTGTCGGGAGAGTGCTTGAATCGCTTCATCTCCCAATTGCTCCCACAAATAGACAGAAAACAGGTAGGCTGCTGCATAATGGCGATATACTTGATCCTCATCATAATTCCATGAATTGAGACGCGTGTCTGGCTCATCGAGATAATCGGCACTGTCGGCAGTGTCATCGTAGCCAAGATAAATTTCGGCTAATTGTGCCAATCCTTCATTGAGCCAAACCGCTTCACTGGCGTCAACATTCCATTGGATAAGATGTTGTACTTCGTGGACGAGTGTACCGTAGTAAAAGTCACTGCCGAGCCGCAGCTCACCCATATTGAGGTAAATCATTTCTTGTTCGTTCGATTGTGAAAACAAGGAACGGGGATATTCATCTTCGCTGGTGAAATGACCCAATTCAGACTCCACAGCTTCAACATTATGTAAAATCGAAATACGGGGATCATGATCAATGCCAGGATTCCAAACATCGCCAAACAAGTCAACTAAACGGCCGTAATATTCACTCTCAAACTTATCTGCCGCTTCTTGTACGTCCGCTTGTTCATAATCCAACCCTTCTTCCACCCAAAAGTAAGCATGTTCTGTCAGACCCATCAATGTGGCTTCTTGGCGCGTGCCATCCACAAAAAATCGCCGTGTATCCCCAATTTCATATTGCTCCGAGCTGGGAACGGTGCGTTCTCCTAAATCTTCATTACCCAGCCGAACGGCCGTTTCAAAGTAATCATGTGTGGGATAATCTGCACTTAATAGAGCCTGCAAATCCGTAAATGCACGTGGGGCGATTGGTTCCTGATAAATCTCTGCAGGCACATCGATATCCAAACTTATCATTACGGTTGGTTCTGGTTCGGGGGTGTTCTCAGGAACGGCCGTATCGGGGGGTAATGGTGTGTTTGTCGGGGCCAAATCGAGCGCATTATTGCGATTCTCACTGGTTAATGTGGTTGTGGCCGCAATTGTTGCTTCATAAGAGCCATTGCGTGAATTCCATGCTTGTTCTGTGGCCTCCGCAGAGACAATTAACTCTTCACCATATAATTGCCAACCCAAAATGCCTAAGGCCAGTACAACCATACAGCCAAAACAAAGGAAAACGAGCAAACAGCCGCCTCCGATGATCCATATCGTTTTATTTGTTTTACTTTCAATTTGAGATTGGTTTGGGAGTCCGTCGTAGTTGTTCATAAAAAATTTTGAAGATTACTGATTACTAAAAACTGTTACACATCCAATTCAAAATTCTCGACCACAATGCCCGCCTCATACAACAAATTGAGCGGCTCATTTTTCGCTTCAGGTTTCACCTTCACACGCAAACCACGGCCGTTTTTACTCACAGCCAATCCATGCCGACCAAGCAGCGAAACCGCAGGATCAATGCCATCTGGCGACATATAGAGGTAAAGTGTGGTTGGCTTGCCCAACTCATGTGTCAGTTGCGTTGGTGGACAATCGACCTGTAATTCACCCTGTGCCAACACCAACACACGATCAGCTAAAGCCAACATCTCCTCAAAGCGATGCGATGAAAAAACCATCGTCTTGCCCGACTGTTTTAATTCAATTAAAAGTGACAAAAAATCTTCTCGTGCATGAACATCCAAACTCGCGGTAGGCTCATCTAAGAAAAGAACAGGCGGATCGGATAGTAAAGCCAAGGCCAAAGCCAGCCGTTGTTTTAAGCCGCCGGATAGATCACGAATGCGTTTGTCGGCGTGTGGTTTGAGCTGCAAGCGCTCAAGCAGAGCAGAATAGTCGTGGTCGTACCCTAATTTGCGCAGGAGCGCGTAAAACTGCATCGTTTCATTGACGGTCATGTCGTCATGAAAGGTGAGTTCCTGCGGCACAAACCCGATGCGGCTGCGTACTACCTTTCCTTCTTTGGCCGCGTTTTTGCCATCAATCAATATCTCACCGTCATAAGGGATGAGGTCGAGCAAGCAACGCATGACTGTCGTTTTGCCCGCACCATTGGCTCCCCACAAAGCAATTGCTTCGCCTACGGCAACAGTGAATGAAAGGTTATTTACGGCCGTTAATTTGCCAAATGTTTTTGTAAGATTCGTGACTGTTATCATAATCGTTCCAATAAATTGGTAATTGAGTAATTGAGTAATTAGTAATTGCCTAATTACTGAATGACTCAATGGCGTATTTGCACCCGCATCTTCGGCAGCAAGACAATGCCTGTTGCCAGTAAAATTAAAACGAGCCCGCTCCAAATGCCCCCCAAGCGAGAGGGTTGGGGCAATGTGGGCGCATCATGAGGCACAATTGGTGCCATCAACGGTTGGGTGTCTTCCAGCTTTGGTTGTGGGCGTACCAGAGGGAACGCTTTGGCCGCAAAATCAATGGCATTTACCGCTGGGCTGTGCAAAAAGAGGCGCAGCTCGGGATTCTCGGCCGTCATATTTTCAAATAATTTTTCTGATTTGTAAGGAATATCCCCTAACCCATCCGCAGCAGCATCATAGCCAGCATAATCGCTCCAATAATTGCCGCGCTCATCAATTGTCCATTCATTATCTTTGAGAATACCCCCACCCGCTACAGCGACTTGTTCTTCATTTTCAACAAAGCTGTTCGCCTGAAAATGATTATTGCGGATGGAGGGCATCATTTGCACACCAATGTCGTTATACGCAAATACATTGTTTTTATATTCAGCTGTACTGTCAACTTCACGTGGCGTTGTGTCTAAATGGATACCAATGCGGTTGTCTAAAAGCAAATTGTTCTCAATAACTGCATTGTCCATATCTTTAAGACCGATACCAAAGCCACTGGGTCCGCGATTGTTGGCGATGGTATTGCCATCAATATGAACACGGCGACTGTACATCATGAAGGCACCCACAGAGTTATTGATCAACAGATTGTTATGAATGTAGGCGTCGTCGCAGTACATGAAGTGCAAGCCATAACGGCCGTTACTGACTTCATTGTTTTGAATCGTTAGCCGTTCTGAATACCAAAGCACCATATCTCGTCCCAAATTAATCTGGTTATCTTCAATGAGCACATCATTGCTGTACCAAATGCGAATGGGATCACCGCGTCGTTGTACTTCTAAATCTTTGCTGGGGATGATGTTGTTGCGAAAGATACTGTTGTGTCCATATTTGGAATAGATACCGAACAGTGTGTCTTCAAAACGGTTGTTTTCTAAAAGGATATCGTTGGTTTCTACCGCGATTCCTGAATTTTCTTGGTCAAGCGATTGGCCACTATTGCGGATAACAAAGCCGCGAATGGTGGTATTCGGTGCATTGATCGTAATCACCGTCCCATCATTTTCTCCATCAACAACAGGCCAATCAATGCCGTTGAGGGTTAAAGGAATGTCGATCGTGAGAGAACCATAAAATGTCCCCCCTTTGACGTTGATGATGTCGCCAGGATTGGCTTCAGAAACGGCCGTTGCCAAATCTTCAGCCGAAATCGTCATTCCATCATCTGCTTGGGCAGTTGTTGTCTTTGTACCCAAAATTAGGGGAACAAACAGAAGCATCAAACCAATTGTGATTTTGTAGCAAGTAGCAAGTGGCAAGTAGCAAGTCAAGCCGCGAAGCAACGCTTGCAACCTGCAACCTGCAACCTGCAATCCACTTCCAATTACAAAGATAATTAATGCCCAAAACCTATTCATCACGATACCACCTCGACTACGTCATCCTGTGAATCGACCAAAGGCTTATACGCTTTACGGTGGAAAAACAAACCAACAATAACTAGAAGGGAGGCAATCATTGCTAAATATAACCCCACTCCCGGCGTCGCTACGGTTTTAAATTGTGCAATAACACCTTGGCCCAACACTGAAGGAACAAAAGGTTCTATTGCGGCACTCAACGGTGCTGCTGGATCAAGTTCCGTCCCAAACTTACGTAACCACCACTGCAGATCTGCCAAAAACATCGCGGGCATAAAAATGGCAGGCAAAGCCAGTAAAACGACCCATTTTGTATGTACAAAAATAGCAGCCATAATGAGCAACGAAACAGACACAATCCCAATCACACTAACGGATTTCTCAAATTGAGCCGCTTCTTCTAAAGGGCGCATCCCAATATAATGATTCAAGCCATCAATCTCAAAAATGTCCCCTTCCAACCGATTAACATATGCCGTGACATGTAATCCTTTGGGGTATTGTGGTGCTTGCAACTCCATTTCCCAATAAGGTAAAAAGACGGAAACAACTAGCAAGATAGCCGCAACTGCAAACAGTACCGTGGGAATTAAATATCGCTTTCGGTCACTCTCATCTGTGCCCGACGGCACACGTGGCCCTAAAATCTTCTGAATTACGCTCATAACAAAGGTCTCGGGTAGGGGTTTCCCGACGAGAAACCCCTACATACATTGATAAATAATTATTCGCTCGGTTCGACTAACATGTATCCAGTCATTTCCAGATGCAGTGCAGAACAGAACTCAGTACAGTAATAAGAAAAGACACCATCTTCAGTTGCATCAAACTCAAAGGTGACAGCTTCACCGGGCTCGATGCTAAGGTTAATGTCATACAAAGGAATGGAGAAACCATGTGTGGCGTCATAAGCACGTTCTACATTAGTAATGTGCCATGTCACATGATCACCTTGTTTGATTTCCACATGTTCTGGTGTGAAGTGGCTGCGAACGGCTGTCATCCAAATTTCGACTTCATTGCCATTCCGTTCAATCCGCTCTTCACCCAATTGCACGGCATTTTCATCCACTTTGCCTTCATGCGGATTCCAACCAATTTCTGGGTACACTTCCCATGGATCGAGCTTGTCAGCTTTGATAATTTGAGCGTAATGAGGCTCACCATCAGGGATGGGCATATCATAGATAACGGGCATCTTCATGCCAGCTTCATTGATGTCTAACAGTTGGAAGTTTTGCGGCAATAACGGCCCAACATTGGCGAAACGATCGATTGCCCATTTGTTCATGGAAACGAGATATTTACCATCGGGGCTAACCGTGTCCCCTTCTGCGGCAGCAATGTGCCCGACGTTATATTGCACAGGTGTTTTGGTCACTAAGGTCCAATCTTCTTCGTCGTGCAAATCAGAGAAACTACCACCTAATGTCCAACGGGCAACGGCTGGTTCAAGGAAGAGGCTGGTATAGGCATACCCTTTGTCATCAAACTGGGTGTGCAGTGGCCCTAAACCCACTTCGATTTGTGCTTCAACAACACTATCAAAGTCAAGAATTGGCACATTATATTCGTCTGTTTCAAAGTTACCGGCAGCAATGGTGTCCTGAATTTTGTCAAAGTTATAAACGGTGACGTGGGGATCGAGCTTGCCAGAGACAACCATATATTGACCATCAGGTGAAACATCAACACCATGGGGGCTCTTAGGTTCGGGGATGAAGTAAAGTAGTTCTTCAGATACGGCCGTATCTAACGGAATCACAGGGAAACCACGAACGTCTACAGTATTGCCAGCTTGGGCAACCTCAATCGCTTTATCGAGGTTAAAGACATGCATATAATCCATGTCATTTTGCGAAGCACCTGCTTCAAATGGAGGATTGCCATCTTCAACACCACCTGTTGCCATTTCCGTGTTGAAAGAGTTACAGAAAACCCAGCCATCGCTGACGAGCTTGCCAGCGTCACAAAGATCTTGCCAATAGGGAGGGAGTTCGATAGCGAAAGATTGATCTTTCAAAATACGGCCGCTTTCGCGATCAAACTTCCAGAAAGTCACCATGCCGCGATAATCGCTCACATAATCATCAATCGAAGCATATTCCCAACCCAGAGGTGCGCCATATTGTCCGCCTTCGATGATCCATTCCGTGTCGGGTGTGACCATTGTGCCCCCATGATCGCCTAAAGCAATGGGGTTCTTAACAATTTGTTTTGTTTCAAAATCTTTAAGGTCGATAACGGCAACACGGCCATTTGCTTTGTCATTAATGAAAACAAACTGACCGTCATAATCACCACCAGTCTCGCTCAAAGCGGTGTGGTGGGTGTCGCCCCAAGTGATGTCGCTGCCATCCACATTGCCACCAGCGAGGACTTCCATCGTGCCTTCTGCACCATATCCATATCCCTGCCACGGTTCCGGCGTAAAGACAGCAATCTTTTTAATAATACGCATCGATGGTAAACCGATGACATACACTTGCCCGCTATGTCCACCAGATGCGAACATGATATACTCGTCATGGACGCCTGAAGGTGTATAGGTCTTAAGTGCAGCGGCGATATCATCCGGTGTTAGTCCGCGTGCTTCTGCAATTGCGCTGGCGTCTGTAGAGAGACCGGTTGTTTCGGATGCCGCCGAATCAGCCGGTTCATCTGCCTGATCTGCATCGTTGTTGCAACTGGCCAAAAAACCAAGCGCAAAAACAACCAAGAACAAGCCAACCAGCTTTATCCTATTTTTATAAAACCATTCTTTTGCCATTATTCTTCTCCTTGTTGGCTTCGTCTCCAACAAATAATGAATTTAATAAAGCCCACTTTTTCAGTAGGGAAATGTCACGCATAAGCGCGGCTTATCATTCGGTATAGGGGGAGCATATCTGAAGGGGAAACGGCCGTCTTTGCAAAAATGCAAACAAGGCAAAAATTAGATTCGTTTGAACTGGTTTAGATGTTCTGTGGTTGAACTATTTTTTAGAGGGGGGCAAATCTTCAGCAATCATCACCAACTCATGCGGCTCACAAAGGATAACGCGCTTGCGCCCGGTAGCCACGATTCCTGTTTGCTCCCATTTGCTGAGGATACGGCTCACCTGATAAAGATTGGTTCCCGTCATTTCTGCAAGGTCCTGACGAGAAAGAGGCATATCAATAAGCACGCCTTCATCCACTTTGGACCCAAACTGACGCACCAGTTGTAAGAGTGTACGCGCCACACGTTGCTCAACTTTCTGCGTAGACAGCTGTTGTAATCGGGATTGCAACTTAGCAAATTGCACCGCGATCATATCCAATCCATTCAAAGCAAGTTGGGGGTAACGCAACATCAGTTTTTTAGTAATCTCGCGATCAAATTGGAGAGCAACACAATCTTCTACCGCTTCTGCGGCTAATGGATACTGTATTTGGCTAAGGACAACAATAATGCCCAGCCCGTTGCCCGGACCAAAATAATCAACAATGGTTTGTTGTCCATCAGGCGAAATTTGGGTCAGTTTGGCTTCGCCTTCTCCCAAGATATAGAAGTGGGTAGCAGGCTCTCCCTGATGAAAGAAATATTCACCCTGAGAAATGTGAAACGGCCGTCCTTCTTGGACAACCATTTGCACCTCATCTGGTTTGAGTTCTTTAAAAAATGCGCAGCGGGAAATTGCTTCAATTGAAGTGGGATGCAGCTTCATCATAGTTCAATGGTATCACGATGCAAATGGACAGGCTATTAGTAGATAAATGGGATCAGTTTTTTAACTTGATGTTGGTAGTCAGCATAATTTTCGTACTTTTCAACAAGCCACACTTCTTCCTTACGCGACTTGATATCAAAGAAGATAAAAAGGATAAAAGCAATTAACAGCGTCAACAAACTATTGTTGAGCAAACTCCAGCCAAATCCAGCTAAAATGACACCACTGTAAATGGGATGGCGCACCAAGCGATAAGCCCCTTGTTGCACCATCTGCGCATCCTGTTTTGGTTTAGGAACGGCCGTTAAATTTCTACCAAGACTCTGCACACCCCAAAATGCAATCCCTACGCCAAGCAAAGCTAAAATCAAACCGGAAATTTGTGCGATCCAATTAAATGGTACGGGCCATTCCGGCGTTTGTACTAAAAATGGGGCAATAAACAAAATCCCAAAAAGCAAGAATTGAACAACCACATACCATTCGCCATTTGGGCCTTTCCACCAAGGTCTCTTTTCCATGCTCCAATTATCTATTGCTTGCGCCGTTTACGCCAAAACAAGTAGGCTATGAAGACAAATACGGCCGTAACCCCTCCCAAAACAAGCAGACGCTGTTCTGTCTTTTGATGGGTCTGCATAATGCGCACTTCTGGGCCCATTGTATTTGTAGGCACAAGCATCTCTCGCCAATCT
>JBNKHS010000118.1:0-11129 GCA_050290485.1 Promineifilaceae bacterium (SeqCode)
TTATTATAAATGCCCACCCCCCTAGCACTGCTTGCGGAATACTCTACGCCATTATTGCTAATAGCACTATGAGAGAGATAAACATGTGCATTTTCACCAATATATATTCCCCCACCACAAATGCGGCTAATGCATTCACTAGGTGAAATTTGATTATTTTTATAGCCTTCAGTCACATTGAGCCCGTAAAGCGTAACATTTATAGTTGGTTGAGTTGCTGTCACAATTTTAAAAACGCGCACTGTGTCGTTCCCACTGATCGTAATCGGCACACTACTACTAATCGTTACACTTTTATCAATGACAAGTTGTCCGTTTTCGGAAATATCAATCGTTCCTGACACCAAAAAATCAATTGTATCGCCATCATGAGCAGATTCAATTGCCTCACGCAATGAGCAAGCGCCAACGGCACAACCATCTGTTTCATCAACTAAAGTGTTAACCGTCAATGTTGCGGCTTGAACAGGTTGCACACTAAATGCGACGCTTAAACTTAACCATATAAATATTGGCAAAATAAAACATAAGGCAAGAATAAATATAGCTTTTGTATTTTTCACGGCTCTCTCCAAAACTGGTAATATAAACTTTCTACCAATCAGATATGCAAGATATTCTGATTGGGTAACGGAATTTTACTACACCTTTAGCATTCGATGCTATATTTCTCAATATATGACAAAAAAGATTTCTTCTCTTTTACTTTTTGCTTTTGGTCTTTTGGTCGTTTTTTATTTGTTAGAACAAGTTTCATTAACGGCCGTTTTCAATTCCCTTGCTCACCTGCAAATCAACCAGATCTTACGCCTCATTTTGTTGAATTGCCTCGTCATCATTTTTGTCACCGCACGCTGGTGGCTGATTCTGTGGGGGATGGGGTTTCGTTTACCCTTTAGGATGGTTGTTGGTCATCGCTTGGCTTCTTTTGGCGTGAGTTTTTTTACGCCGGGTCCCCAATTTGGTGGCGAACCGGTACAGGTGTTGTTGGCTGAAAAAGCCAATGGCATACCAAGAATTACGGCCGTATCTTCTGTTGCGCTCGATAAAACCTTAGAACTCCTCATCAACTTCACCTTCATTTTGTTGGGAGTCCTGCTCATCTTACAGTGGGAGATATTTCCGCAGATAGCCAGGACAAATGCGCTTTTCTTTTTTTGTACCCTCCTTATTTTTCCAACACTCTATTTGGGGGCACTTTGGCGCGGGAAACGGCCGTTAAGCGAGTTCATGCGCATCTTCCAGCCTCTCTTTGCTTTACGTTTAGCGTGGGGCTCAACCTACCAACGTTTTACTAAAGGGATGAGCCACAGTGAAGCCGAAGCGAGTCAATTTTGTCGACGTGCACCCCAATTTCTTTTTTTAGCATTCGTCGTTTCCATTTTAGGGCGCATATTTTTGGTACTTGAATTTTTGACGATGGTCAATGCTTTGGGTGCAGATCTCTCTTTATTAGAAGCAATCATCCTGTTAACGGCCGTACGCATCGCCTTCCTCCTTCCCTTGCCTGGTGGTCTAGGCAGTGTCGAAGCAGCAATGGCCTTTACATTAAACCTGCTCGGGAGCAATCCCGCCATTGCCTTAAGTGCCAGCATTCTCATTCGTAGCCGGGATGTCTCTTTAGGATTTTTGGGATTATGGTGGGGTGCAGGGGGATGGAAGTTGCGGCGGAAAAAACGAGAGTTGGGGATTGGAGATTAGAGATTGGAGATTAAATGCAAGTCAATCTCCAATCTCATGCCGTAAGGCATAAATCTCTAATCTTTCCTGTTATGGATAAATCTCCACAGGATCATCTAACCAGCTAGGAATAAGCTGCACCCAAGTATTCCCAATTTGCAGCGGGAATGGGTTTCCTTCCAGATCGGTGAAGGTGAGCATGTCGTTGCGTCCTTCGCGCACCCAGATGACATCAAACTCTTGACCATCGCGCAAAATAACGCCCTGCCCTTTGCCCCACAATTGAATTTCCACAGAAAGCGCAAGGCAAACGCCATCCTTGCTGTGCTCACAAATTGTGCCATCTTCAACATGGAAGGGAGAGATGATGACTACATTGGCGGCGGTAACTTGTTCTTCATCAAGCGCGTCAATAATCGGCCCGCCATCTGCTTCACGCCGATAGAGCCCAATCTCAGAATCGTAGGTCCACGTCACTTTGGTCGATTGATAATCAATAAACGCACCCGAATTAGAACGGCCGTTTGCCGGAATTTCTGTGCTAAAGGCAACTTGCGTGCCAAAGGTTGGTGGATGATTGAGCCCTTTTGATTCCAAATGCGCCCATGTTTGTTCTGGACGCACATACAAGGTATGTTCAAATGCTTTGGTCTCATCCCCCGTACGGAAATATCCCGTACCTGTTTCACTCACCCGCACAATATGATCATAAATATCGGATTGCGCCAAACGATTGCCAACCCCTGTACTCGTTCCTGAAAAAAGCAGCGCAGCATCATACATCGCTGGCAATTCGAGATCAATCAAGCGGGCACTGCGAATTGGCCCCACTTCAACAGGAGCCTCACCATAAATAAGCGCCGTGAAGCGCGTCACGGCACCTTCCGCTAAATGCTCAAAAATCCAGTCCGCTTTGTTCAACCCAGATTGCGGACGCACGTAAAAGGCAGGTGCATTGGAAATCTTGATAGCTAACGGACGTCTCTCCAGCACAGAGGGATCTGCCATGATCTCCCCAGTCAGGGGATTACGATCTGTCCCAAAATCATCTTTGGTGAGCAAGGTCACCGAACCATCCGCTGTCGGTTCGGCTGTAGGTTCAGGTAGGGATGTTGCCGTGGCGGGTGCTGCCAAAGTTGGTGGCGGCGGCAAGGTTGGTTCTGCCACAATTGTTGTTGCTGTGGGCTCCGCTGCTGCAATGGCTGCATCTGCGGCAATTTCGGTTGGGATAACAAGTTCTGGCGTTGGTGCTTCTTCTGCGCCACCACCACAAGCCACCACAAAGGCAAGCAAAAAGATGGCTAAGATTGTCAATTTGAGCTTCATGCTTCTTCACCTCGATAATTTGGAAATTTGCAACTTTGTTGCTTAGATTGGGGATTGATAATGCCGAAAAAGGGGCATCTACTCCAAATCATCGCCTAATTTTCCGAGGTGCAAACTGTTTGTCAAGACAATCTCATTTTGCGTAGGGGATTCGTTGTAGTTTGTCAGGATTATTGATGGTGTAGATGTTTTGAATACGGCCGTTTCCAACTTCAAACACCATCACAACGATCGGTTCATTTTCAATGTAAGCAATAATCGCCGGTTCCCCATTAACCATGCCAAATTGTAGTGTCATGTTTGGTGGTGCTTTTTTGAGAATGCCCAAAGTAAAACGAGCGACACGATCTGCACCTTGAATGGGTCTTGTTGCTGCTGAAACCTTGCCCCCACCATCAGAGTATTCAACGACATCATCAGCAAGGATAGACATTAATCCCGTCAAATCGCCATTCATACACGCTTGCGTAAACTCAAGTAAAAGTTGTTGCTGCTCTTCTGGCGTGGTCTGAAAACGAGGACGGCCACGAACAATATGCTTTTTGGCACGGCGCACAATTTGGCGACAATTGGCTTCACTTTTATCTACGATCTGGGCAATCTCGTGATACTCATAATCAAAAATCTCACGCAATAAATAAACTGCCCGTTCTGTTGGTGACAAACTTTCTAACAAGAGCATAAATGCCATAGAAATCGATTCTGACATCGCTACGAGTCCTTCATTACTTGTTGTTTCCGTCATAATCGGCTCTGGCAGCCATGATCCAAAATACGTTTCTCGCTGTACATGTGCTGAGCGCAGTTGGTCGATGCAAAGACGGGTAATAATTGCAGCTAAATAGGATTTGGCGGACTCAATCTCCGTCTCACCACGATTTTGCCAACGAAGATAGGTTTCTTGCACCATGTCCTCAGCATCCATTGCGCTACCCAACATACGGTAAGCGATGGCAAAAAGATAGTTGCGATAATTGTTGAATGTGTCTGTTTCATTCATAGGTTTGATTATATAGGAGATTGGAGATTGGAGATTGGAGATTGCAAGCTTATACAGCTATCATCTTTTGCAAAGGTAAACCAAATATATTCAATCTCTAATCTCGTGCCATAGGCACAAATCGCCAATCTCCTTTCTGTCAGGCAGCAATCTCTAATTGTCTTTCTGTCAACGCCAATTCGGCCGTTGCTTTACCACTGATAAAAGAGGCATCAACCAACCATCCCTCTGGGCCGACCCAATCGCCAGCGAGATAAAGATGTTTGGCATGGGGAACCAGATAACTAGGACGACCGGACATGCCACCTTCTTGCGCAGTGGCAATGCGATTGATCACCGTCATGTTGGGTAAGAATCGTTGGGCGACCACATAATCACGCCACCCTGGTTGTAATTGATCCATAAATGTTTCCAAATCTGCTTTATCACCTTGGGAATCTGTTGTTTCTGCTGGTAAATATTTGGCCACCTGAATTACGTGACCTGATTGTGGAGCAAGCTTGGCAACATTGGTATGTAATGAATAATAAAGTGATGCATCCATGTCAAGGGCAAACTTATTTTCTGGTTTTGGCAGTTGGGTCAACGCCACATCAAGCGTGGCCGCACGGGCGGGAACGGCCGTTTCTGCAACCTGTTTCAATTGTTTGTTATCTGGTAATAAATCGCTTGCTGTTTGTGGATCGACTGCCAGGATAACGGCCGTTCCCGTCATGGTTGTACCGTCTGCTAAATGGACTGTTGCCGAATAATCATCTTCCGTTACGGCCGTTACTTTTGCTTCTGTCTGAATCGTTGCCCCAGCATCCACCGCTTTCTGCCGCAAACCATCAACCAACGTTTGCCACCCATTATCAAGGTAAAGCACATCATGTTTCATTGATAATTGGAGCTGATAGAGAAAAACGGCCGTACTCAGTGTTTCAGGCATGTTGGCATACGTTGCCAAACGGGCATAACTATAAATCAACTCCTGCAGCTTTTTTGAACCCGTCTGTTGTGCCACCCATTCCGCCAAAGAAAGATGAGCAACAGATTCTGGTTTTGTGCTGTTTAAAGCCATTAGCACACGCATGAGGCTTAACTTCTCTCGTTTAGATAGCAGCGACGTACTAAGAATGCTTTTGGGCTCGATGGGCAAGGTGTGCAATCTATTTTCATGACGCATGACCCCAGCAACGATTGGGTGTCCTCCAGAGTAGGTAACCCCTAACTCGTCAAGAATTTGAGTCGCACCGCCATTAATATATAAGGCATGCGGGCCTAAGTTAAACTTATACTGTTGTCGATCTTGGGTTTGTGCCCGCCCACCAATTTTTTTCGCTTTTTCGAGTACGGTCACTTTTTGCCCTGAGCGTGCAATAAAGTTCGCTGCTGTTAACCCTGCAATGCCACCGCCAATAATAATTGTTTGTTGTTTCATCAGATTAAACTCCTTAAATGTAATTTAGCGCAGACTTGTGCTGAGCTATGCCGAAGTAGGTGCAGGGGGCGCAGAGGAGAAAAGTCAAAAAGCTGCCCTCATTTGCCCAACCACTTGATCACAAATCTGCGTCATTTTTGATCGCTTTTACTACTGAAGACGGGGAAGACGGCCGTTTTGTGACACATGTTTAAAAATTGATATTTCTGGGTCTAAAGATGTTTAAGGAGTTGATCATGGTTTAATGCGTAACACATAAAACGTAACCGAAGTAAATTTACGTTTTACGTGTTACGTTTCATGCGTATCCTTGAAATCCCAAAGAGCCACATCTTCTCCAATTTCTTTTCTGAGAAATCCAGATTTGCAATTGACAGCGAGACGGCAATCGCTATAATTACCAAACCCTTGCCCAGGTGGCGGAATTGGCATACGCGGTAGGTTGAGGGCCTATGCCTTTTTAGGCGTGGAGGTTCGAGTCCTCTCCTGGGCACACAAACGTCAGAACAATGTTCTGGCGTTTTTTATTTCTCCAATTCCCCCTCTTTGTAAATCAAATTGTTAATCCGAACTGCAATTCTCATTCAAGATTATCAACAACAACCTGCTCTTATTTATTTACATAAATAAATGTTATAATGGCAGCCATGGAAGGGATCACCCAATTTTTAATGAGTTTGCCCCCGGGTACGCAAATCGTGCTCGCGGTTGTGTTCCTCATGTATTTGCTGCGCATCGCTGATGGCTTATTTATGAAAAACAAGATGTCAGAAGCAACAACCATTCGGCCGCGTTCACGGGAGCATCTTTTAGCCGTTGTCGTTGCCCATTGGTTTCATCGCAATCGCAAACATCTATTAGGCAACACCTTTCCTTACCTGGTGATGGGCAGCATGATTGCCAATATGGATTTAGGTGAATTTTGGGTTGTGACTGGATTGGTAGCCCTTATCTCAGGTTTAGGCACCTGGATTTTTGGCGCAAAAGGAAACCATGAAGGCGCAAGTGGCTTAATTAGTGGTTATTTTGGCTACATCCTTCTTAATAGTTTTCGTACCAATGATTTAGAACCAATGTTATGGGCTTTAGGCGTCAGTGCTGTCAATTTTGCGCTACTCAAGACCGCTTTCGGCTATTATGAAGGATTATCAAGGGCTTTGTATTTTTTTGGTTTAATGGGGGGACTGCTTTCTGTTTTTGTTTGGCAACGTATCGCGGTCGGTGCAGTAGGATAAGAAGTTATGAAAGAGCGCATAAAAACTCGCGTCAATCGGTTTTGGGATAGGATACGGCCGTTACTCATTCTGCTGGTTGGCTGTTTTTTAGTCTATGGCATCATCCAAATACTCAATTATTCAGCAACCAACATTGATTCATCTCCAGAAACCGCACCCCTATGGCAAGCGCTCAATACGGCCGTTCGTATTGTTGGCATTTTCTTCATTCTCATTTGGGGCTTCTTCACCCTTGATCATACCTTTGCCAAAACAAATCTCAAGCAGAGTTACGGCCTGCCTTCTAAAACAACACCTCGTGTCTCCCGCTTTTTTACACATCCATTTGTCCATGGCAATGAAGGACATGTGCGCGGCAATTTGCCCCATCTCCTCCTTTTTGTGGGCATCGCCACTCTCATGGTTCCTTCTGCACAAGCCTTTTTGCTGATCACAGTCATTATGTTAATTGTTGAAGGGATCGGGGTTTGGGTTTATGGCTCCAAAGGGAATCATATTGGGGCCAGTGGCTTGGTGCTGGGCTATTACAGTTTCATTGTGGGATATGGCTGGCTGATGTGGAGTTTGTGGTTAACAGCAACTGCCATCATCATTGCCATCGTGTTTATTAAGCCGACTTATGAAGCATTGCGTAATCGAGAAGATCAAATCTCGGTAGCAGGGCATTGGTTTGGTTTTTTAGGTGGATTTATTGCTGCTGCTGTTTTGGTTCAATTGACATAAGTTAAAGATCAGCGGAAGGACAAATATCATTTAAGGGGCAATTGGGGCAATCAGGACGACGTGCTTTACACACATTACGCCCATGAAAGATAAGCAAATGAGAGATGTTAATCCACTCCTCATGTGGAATAATGGCCATCAACTCTTTTTCAACTTTAACCGGATCTTTATTCGTACTGGTCAACCCTAGCAGATGCGCAATGCGCTTCACATGCGTATCGACCGTAATCCCATCCGCGATGCCATACACTTCACCCAAGACAACATTAGCAGTTTTGCGGGCGACACCATTCAGACTTAACAACTCGTCCATTGTTTCGGGCACTTCTCCATTGTACTCACGCACAATTTTATGGGCAGATTCTTGAATAAACTTCGCTTTTTGCCGAAAAAAACCGGTCGAACGAATTGTTTCTTCCAAATCAGCCCGCTCAGCACCAGCTAGGGCGGCTGCCGTGGGGTATTTGGCAAACAGTTCTGGCGTGACCATATTGACACGCACATCTGTACATTGTGCCGAAAGGATAACGGCCGTTAATAATTGGATCGGTGTTTCATAATCTAATTCACAATGCGCATCGGGATAAGTTTGATGTAGTCGCTTGATAATTTCGTTTACATAATCTTGAGACGGCCGTTTCTTCACGAGTTTGTCATATGCTCCATATAAATTTCAGTTAATATGTGTCAAATGTAACGTCACACGAATCTTCAAGCAAGTGTATAATGGGGCGTAACATTAAGCTACAAAGATTCATCTTTAGGAGGATGAAGTTAGTGAAATTAGATTTTGGTCGAGACATTTGCGGACATTTGCCCACAGCAGAATCACGCGAATGGCTTGTAACAAATGGCATCGGGGGGTTTGCTTCTGGAACAATTGCGGGAACATTAACCCGCCGCTATCACGGTTTATTGATGGCTGCCCTGGCACCTCCTCTAGGACGTACTCTCTTAGTTGCAAAGATAGATGAAACCGCTGAATATGACGGCATCTACCCCGAAAGTGGCGTCTTCTATAATCTCTTTACCAATCGATGGGCCAACGGCAGCATAAAACCACATGGATACACGCGGATCAATCGTTTTCATCTGGAAGGAACCACACCCGTTTGGACGTATGGCATCGCCAATGCCCTGCTCGAAAAACGGATTTGGATGCAGCCGGGGGCAAATACCACCTACATCCAATATAAACTCACCCGCGCCACAGGGCCACTCTCTCTCGATGCGAAGACGTTTGTCAATTATCGCGACTACCACAGCACGACTTTGATGGAAGATTGGTATCCAGATATTCGCTCGATTGATCATGGACTCAGTTTACAAATTTTCGATGAAGCCCAGCCGTTTTATCTGCTTAGTGATAAAGCGATATTCCTGCCCCAATTCGATTGGTACGAAGAGTTCTTCTTAGCTGTAGAGGATTATCGCGGGCAAAATGATGTTGAAGAAGATCACATTTATGCAGCTCAAATGCGGATCACGTTACGGCCTGGCGAGTCGGTAACT
Organism: Promineifilaceae bacterium (SeqCode); assembly: GCA_050290485.1. Lineage (GTDB taxonomy): Bacteria > Chloroflexota > Anaerolineae > Promineifilales > Promineifilaceae > JBNKHS01. Next base: position 8,900 of record JBNKHS010000118.1, read on the forward strand.
TTGGTCGCCAGCACAGAACAAGATGTCAATTTAGATGGAGACACTGCCTATGCAGAGCGCCAAGCATATGAAGCCTCGCTCCTGGACACAGCACGCTCGGTTCACTCGGTAGCCCTCCCGCCAGAAATTGAACAGTTGGTTTTGGCCGCCGATCAATTTATTGTTAAACGGCCAACGAAACATGATGTAAACGGCCGTTCTGTCATTGCAGGCTATCCATGGTTTAGTGACTGGGGTCGTGACACAATGATCGCTCTGCCCGGTCTCACCTTAACCACTGGTCGTGCCGATGCTGCTGCCTCAATTTTGCGCACTTACGCCCAATTTGTCGATCAAGGCATGATCCCCAACCGCTTCCCCGATGAGGGGGAACGCCCTGAATACAACACGGTTGATGCTACATTATGGTACTTCCAGGCAATTTACAGCTACCACAAAGCCACAGGAGATGATGATCTCATCCGTGAACTGTTCCCCGTTTTGCAAGACATTGTCAAATGGCACAAACGCGGCACACGCTATAACATCTACATGGACGAGGCAGATGGCTTGCTCTTTGCCGGTGAAGAAGGAATTCAACTGACGTGGATGGATGCCAAAATTGATGATTGGGTCGTTACCTCACGCATTGGCAAGCCTGTAGAAATTAATGCCCTTTGGTACAACGCTTTGCGCATCTTGGCCGACTTCGCCCGTCTACTCAATGAAGATGGCGCACCATATGATGCCATAGCGGATAAAGTGCAAGCGGGATTCGGCCGTTTTTGGTATGAAAAAATGGGATATTGCTACGATGTGCTTGATTCTCCGGAAGTAGAAAGCGATGATGGTAGTTTGCGTCCCAATCAACTCTTTGCCATCTCCTTGCCCCACAGCCCGTTAACATCAGAACAACAACGTTCAGTCGTTGATGCGTGTGCGCGTCATCTGCTCACCGCGCATGGTTTGCGCAGTTTATCCCCCGATGATAAGGCATATATTGGTATTTATGGTGGGGATCGCTATAAACGAGATGGCGCTTATCATCAAGGCACAGTATGGGGATGGTTAATTGGTCCCTTTGTGGGTGCGCACTTACGCGTCTATAATAACCGCGAAGAAGCACTTTCTTATATTGACTCGCTCCTGCATCATTTAGCAGATCATGGTGTAGGCAGTATCAGCGAAATTTTTGATGGCGATGCACCTTTTATTCCACGGGGTTGTACCGCACAAGCATGGAGCGTAGCGGAGCTGTTACGCATTTGGCAAGAAACTCAACAATAAATCATCCATGAGTCCTGAATCGGTTTGAAACCGTTCAGGGCTTATCAGAAAATTACCCATCGCAGTAGTTGGCAAGCGGTCAAGGATCTTTTATGTTTCAAGATAAACCGAAGTTTGGCCCAGAATTGGTAAAAGCTGGCAATGATATCATTCATCAAGGTGATGAGCCCGATAAATTCTACATTATCGTCAAAGGGAATGTAGAGGTCATCTCGCAACAAGCAGATGATGCCGAAAAGGTGCTCGCGGTTCTTGGCCCTGGGGATTACTTTGGCGAAGTAGGAATGGTGCTTGGCAGCCAACGTTTAGCCACGGTGCGTGCGGTAACTGATGTGCATTTAATGGTCATGGATGCAGAAACATTCCGTCATTGGGTTGATAGCTCGCCAATCATTTCTGATGAGATCAATTCCCTCGTTGCGCAACGTCTCCCCCCTGAGGGCGCATTGGAACTCATTGAAAAGGATTTGCATCTTACGTTAGATAATTCATTGGATGTGCCCGATACGGCCGTTACAGCAACTGAAGTGTATGCTCATGAAGAGTACATCATCAAGCAAAATGAAAAAGCAGATAAGTTCTACATCATCATTGATGGGTTTGTGACCGTGACACATGTGGCCGAAGATGGCGAAGAGTACACGTTGGCGCACCTGACCGTAGGTGATTATTTTGGTGAAATCGGGTTACTCGATGGATCGGATAGAATTGCTAATGTCAAAGCATTAACGGCCGTTCGTGTCGTCTCTTTTGATCGCGAAACATTCCGGCAGTGGATGCGCATCTCCCCCGAAAACCGTGGCGAAATTGAAGAAACCGCCCGCAAACGTCTGCACGATACCGGGATGTTATCTCAGCCTGAAGACGAACAAGAGTAATATTTTTTCCGCTTTAAGCAGTACCCATGAGCCAAATCCCTTCAATTTCCACAGAGCAAATGCGTGAAGTAGATCGCGCCATGATT
>JBNKHS010000119.1:0-11121 GCA_050290485.1 Promineifilaceae bacterium (SeqCode)
CATTTGCTTCAAAGATCGATGCCAATTGTGGTAAAACATCAACGACATTTTCGTGAATGACTACATCAGCCTTGCTGTCTAAATGTGTCTCTGAAAAATTGACAAATATTAACTTAGCTCCTGTCTGTTTGGCTAATAAAGGTAGATCGCCCGCCGGCTCAACTTGTAAAGATGATCCCGCAACGATCATGACGTCACATTGCAGTGTGTCGTATTGTGCTTTTTTTAAAACATCTGCTGGCAGTATTTCGCCAAATAAAATGACATTTGGCTTTAAGATGTGACCGCAAGATGTGCATGTGGGTATGGTTCCTGCTTCTATGAATTGTGGCAAGAAAGGAGATAAATCAACAATTTGGTGGCAGCCCATACAGGTGGCATTGCGTAAGTGGCCATGAACTTCGTATACGGTTTGGGAGCCGGCTCTACTATGCAGGATGTCGATGTTTTGGGTGATGACACTTTTCAAGGGACCCGTTTGCTCCATTTGAGCGAGGGCCAGATGGGCGGCATTGGGTTGTGCGGTTAGGGCAAGTTTGGTTAACGGCCGTATCCAATCGAAAAATGGCTGGGGATCATGCTTAAATGCGTAGATAGATGCTACTTGCATCGGATCAACATTGTCCCACACGCCAGAGGTGGGGCTACGAAAATCGGGAATGCCCGATGGCGTACTGATGCCTGCACCTGTTAAGGCCACAACATATGTTGCATTTTTTAATATCTCTTGGGCTTGCGCAATCAATGTTGTTTTACGGCTCACAACGTTATACTTTTACCATTTGTTGCGCCAGTTGACGGAACAAGATGGAAGGCTTTGCTTGCGGATTGAGTTGAACAATTGGTTTACTCTTGCTGACGGCAAGATTCATTTCTTTGGGGGTCAGGGGGATTACGGCCGTTAAATTCATGCCTAAAAATTTTTCTATACCATCTTTCGGCACATTGGCATGTCCATTAAAATCAAGCACAATCGGCCGTAACTTGCTTTGCGAAGACATCACATTCTGTAAATGTTTCACACGTTCCTTGGCAACAGCTAAAGAAAGCCGTTCTGGTCTAAAACAAAGTACAATGTCATTGGCTTGCTCAACCAAGGGTTTGAGATGAGAGGTTAAATGATTGCTACAATCGACTACGATATATTGTGACGTTTGTGCTAACGATTGCACAATTTTTGTTAACACATCGACAGATAATGAAGCATTCTCATCGTCCCATTGTTGGGGTTGTGACAATAATAAATTAAACGATTCAGATAAGGGAGTAAGGTGGTGGTCAGCTGCTTCTCCACTTTGTTGAATGAGCGTATTTAATCCTTGTGCATCTGTTTGCTTCAAATAAAGAGCAACATGACCTTGTTGCATATCTAAATCGATAAGTGTCGTATTATGCCGTGCAAGTGCGAGCGCTGCGGCAACGTTGATGGCTGTTGTTGTTGTACCTGAACCGCCACGTGCCCCCATCACAGCAATTAAGTGGGTGTTTGAAGGGAGGTCCATGACGGAAGATAAAGAAGAAGAGTACCCCAAATCTTCGTAAGCTAAAGTGTGGGTTTTACTATTGCTTGGCTCGGATTTGGTTTCGGAAGGGCGAGGCGCAATGTTTTCAAGCAAGATCTTCACCCGTTCGATCATCTCCGTAGGTTCAGTCGGCTTGGTCATATAATCATCTGCGCCAGCATTAAACCCTGCCAATTTTTGTTCCGCTTCACTCACAGCCGAAAACATAATAATACGCAATTGTGATAGGGCCGGAACAGCACGTAGTTCCCGACATACCTCCCAGCCACTCATTTCGGGCATCATTCCATCAACCATAACAAGGTCTGGTAACGTTTTTTTTGCTAAGGCAATGCCCTCAATTGGATTTGTTGTTGCTTCAACATCGTAGCCATGTTGTTGCAAAACCCTTTGAATGATACTTAATGTTTCGTAATGATCGTCGATGACGATAATTCTATGAGTGAGTATATCCGTCATAAGATTTGGTATATTGTCTTTTTTTGTGAACGTGTTCTCAATGTCATCTTTATATAATTCATAGATTTTATCATATTCAAGCCAATTAGAATGTTTGTGAATTATGTAATCGGCAGAAAATTCCTCTAGATACAATCAAATAACTTTATGTTCTTACTAGCGCAGTCTGACAAATATCCGCATCATGTTATTATGTTGAGTGTGCCAGACTGGTTAAGCATTGCGCTAATTTCTGAAACATGATGCGAATTTATGAGGCGCAATACTAGGTATTGTAAAGGGTTTGCAAAAAATTGTGAACCGTAGAGCATATACTCTTTCTTCCCAATGGGTTTTATGGATAGCAACGTCCACATATGAAACAGTTAGACTGGTGGCCATGGATAATGCCGACCTGGGCCGGGTACATTGAAGATTTTTTGCGTAATCAAATGATCGAGACGGCGCAATAGCGCATGAAGCTCATTCTGGTTGATAAGTTGTTGTAATTCAGCACGTAGATTTTGTTCGTTAGTAGCCAGACAATCTTTTAACTGAGTTAAATCAGTAAGTAGCTCTGCTGGGATGGGGTGGCCTGCAAATTCCCAAATAACGGTTCTTAGTTTAGGTTCCACATGAAAGCCAATGCCATGATCAATCGCCCATAATTTATCCATACTGCCGTTATCTTCAATTAACACATGCCCCGCTTTGCGATCTGCATTGTTGATGACGATATCGAAGAGGACGATTTTTTGTAATTGATCCGCATACATTGGATCACCTTCAAAGGTGAAATAATGGAGGTCAGGATCGTGAGGGATAAAGTATTGAAGTGAGCCAATTCCGTTTGGCCCGTCACGGAGGACTGTAGGGGGAATGAGATGCCAATTTAAGGCGTCGCTAATTAGAAATGCTGCCCGTTCACGATTGCAAAGTGTACCTGAGGGGAAATCCCACAACGGCCGTTCCCCTTGGCGCGGCTTATAAACGGCATCAAATTCAGTTAAACTTGTTTCATCATCCAAACTTAATGCTTGAGAAACGGCCGTATTAGGACAAACACGGACTAAGAACGTGTAGTTTGAACTCCAAGGCAATAATCCTTCAACATCTAAACTACCAAATTGCAATTGCTTAAGAATTGTTTCACGCTCTTTTTGATTCATCATGGTTAGTCGATGTCTACCAAGTAGGTTAGGTAAAGGTGAGCTCCCATTGCGCTACCTGACCATTACATGCTTAACTAACGTGTCCGTTACGTTTAGGAACAAATTGAATGCCGGGGTCAAAAAAGCGACCTTTTTTAACGATTGACTCCGTATGCGCGACTAATAATTTAATTTGCTCACGCGTTGCCCAGTAGCTTACAACATTGGGTTCTTCTTCTTCTTCCACCAGTTCATAAGCTACCAATACAACTTGATCGGTCTCTTCATTATAGCCCAGCCCCATATTGCCCACGCGAAACAACGCTTCCACAGGTTCTTTTAAACGCATATCGCGCCAGATGGTATCTTCTTGTTCATTGGCTACATTGGGGTGTTTTTCGGTAAGTTCTTTGAGTAGCGATTCAAAATTGGCGGCTAATGTAGCCGCTTGTTCTTTTTCAATAAGGAGGGAGATTGTTTCTGTTCCCTGACTCCCTTGAACATAAAAAGTACGATTGCCGGGTTCACCAACGGTACCTACAGTTAAAAATGAAACGGGATTTAATTCAATGTGCCGTGCCATACGTTGTTCCTTGATTTATGTGAATTTACTTTTCTTTCTTCTTTGTAGACTCTTTTTCTTTTTTGGGAGGCGGTGCTTTTAAGGGTCCATCATCGTTAATGCGTACTACACGGACCATGCCGTTTGCGGGTAAAGCGATCACACTTACAGAGGCCGGAGAAAGGCCAATGCGTTGAAAAAGATCGATGTGGATACCAAGATAATGGGCTAAAACAAGTTTGATTACATCGGCATGGGAAACAACCACAATAATTTCATCTTTGTGGTTGTTGGCAAGCTTTTCTAATGATTGGATCGCCCGAAATTGAACCTCACGTATCGCTTCACCATTGGGGAAACGCATTCGACTAGGGAAATACTGGACCACAAACCACAATTTTTCTTTGCTTAGTTTTTTGATCTTTTTCCCTTCCCAATCACCATAGCGGACTTCTCCCATTTCGGGGAGTTCTTTTATTGTTAAGTTTTGCGATTGGGCAATGTATTCAGCTGTTTCCATGCAGCGTTCGACAGGACTGCTATACAAAGCTTTTACTGGAAGTTGGGAGAGGCGTTCAGCGGCGGCCTTTGCTTGATTACGGCCGTTTTCATTTAAATGCACACCTTCAATCCAGCCAGCGAGCCGATTCTTCTTTACCCAATCATTTTCACCATGACGAACTAAAATTATCGTAGCCATACCAGAAATGATAGCACAACTGGCTTAGCAACGAAACATAATCAGATTGGGCGACAAACCTGTGTAACTAACGGCACATTCCAAGCGTGAACGTTTTTCTTAAGATGTGTTGTTATGGTTGTTCCACGGAAGTCGTATCACCGGCGGTCGGATCAGGCAGTTCTCCATAAAACCCTTGTTTAAGGTTTTCGACAAAAGCAGGGCTTACATCGGGGACAAAGAAATTATTAAACGTGTGGCATGCTTCTTCAACTGGTGGCGCTTCTTCGCCTTCTGCTAGAGGTGGCTGTTGCGCATATTGTCCCACCCCAAAGTAGGCGGCCATCACATGGCAAGCAGCAGGTGCCGCCCAACGAGATCCTTCACCCCCATGATATAAAAAGGCAGCCACGACAATTTCGGGATCATCATATGGAGCGTACCCAACGTACCATGAATGAGTCGGTAAGATTTTACGTTGAGCAATAAAGTCAAAGTCACACCATCCTTTTTCAATGGCAATGTCTTCACAAAATTCGGCTGTGCCCGTTTTTCCTGCAGTCACAATACCAAAGTTATCGAGCCAATCAACATAGGTCGCCCCTGTCCCAAACGTATCTTCATCAATATATTCATTCACAATACGCATACCATCCTGAACAATCTCTAAATATTCCGCGTCGACAGCAAGGGTATCAATAACTTCTGGTTGGTAAATGTAGTTACCATTTTCATCAAATTCGACCTTAAAGGGAAAATTTTCGATAGGTTCACCTTCCGCATCAAAGATGACAGCTTCTCCATCATTACCCAGTCGGGCTTTAGCGATGATTTGGCTATTGTCGTCCACAAAAACAATATTGCCATCTTCATCTGTCATGTGGTGAATAACTGTTGGGCGATATAAAAAACCACCGTTGGCGACAACAGCAGCCATTTGCGCTACTTGTAAGGGTGACGCCGTCATGAACCCCTGGCCAATACCCAAGTTGTAATCGTCCCCTGTTGACCATGGTTCGCCGTAGACTTGTGCTTTCCAATCTCGATTTGGGGGCAGATCCCCTTTTGCCTCAAGTGGGAGCTCAATACCTTGAACACGGCCGTATCCAAATTGATTGGCATAGCGGGAAATACGGTCAACACCCAATCCTTCAACAAACTCACCATCTTGGTCAAAACCACCGCTAATTTTGTAAAAATAAATATCGCATGATTGCGAAATGGCAATACGCATATCAACCAAGCCATGCCCTTCTCGATTCCAACAAACAAATGGCTGTGGTGGGCGCCCAGGGTCATTTTCTGCAAACCGATTGGCGATTAAAATTTCTCCGGGGGCTTGTAAAACGCGATTAGGTGAGATGAGACCTTCTTGCATTGCTGCTGCTGCCGGAACTAACTTGTAGGTCGAACCGGGGGGATAGATACTGCTGATTGCATGATTAACCAACGGGGTGTATTCGTTACGTGCCAAACCTAAATAATAATCGACGGGAACTTCCGTTTGAAAACGATTATTATCGAATGTTGGCAGGCTCACCATGGCTAAAATCTCGCCTGTCTTGGGATTTAACGCCACAATGGCACCTTGTTGTACTTCGACAAATGATTCTTCACCGGTAATTTCATCTTTACTTGGCGTTGCTTCTCTTGTTTCCATGGCTTGGCGCAAAATTTCAGTGGCATAAATTTGCAAATCCAGATCCAATGTCATGTGCATGTTTAGACCCGGAATCGGCTCTTTGGCTAAGCCAATTTGGCGTAACTCACGTCCAGTCCAATCTTGCTCAATTTGGCGCTGCCCTTTTTGTCCAGCCAACTCAAGTTCCATTGAAAATTCTAAGCCAGCCCAGCCAACGCGGTCGTCTCGGTCGTACCCTAAATTATCGATCCAGCTTTCGTCAGGAATGGGGCCCATGTATCCCAGAATTGGTGCAGTGTATTCACCTGATGGATAGTAGCGCAATGGCTCTGGGATGACGCGCACACCGGGCAAGAAAATACTTTCTTGTTCGATATTGTATGCATCCGTGATGCTGATGCTGGATGTAATGACAGCAGGAATGTATTGAGCAAAGCTGTTTTCACGGACGATGGCTTCAATGCTGTCTGGCAATCTGGGAACCACACCTGCATTATCTAGGGTTTCTTGTATCGGGGCATTATAGATATTTGCCAAGCGGGAGTAAGTTTCAACAAGTTCAGGGTTGGCGGCTTCAATGAGGGCTTCTTGTTGCACGGTATTGGTGACGGGAACACCTGTTAAGAAGGAGAGACGCTCAAATATGGCCGTTTGCTCTTCATCCGTATCTGGCAAGAAGGCAGGGGTAATTGTGACATTGAAGCTAGGCAAGTTAATCGCTAACGGATCGCCGTCGCGGTCAAAAATAACGCCGCGCGGCGGAGCACTTTTCAAGATGGCAAATTGATTGTCTTGGGCAAGGGTTTGCAGGTCTTCCCCTTTTGTTTCTTGTATCCAGTAAACACGATAGAGAAGAAGTCCAAAGATAACAATGATGAAGACGCGTAATAAAATGAGTCGCCCGCGTACAGCGACATCATCGGTAGCAATTTCTTGATCTTCTATACGATCCCATCCCATTCTTGACATAACGGTTTCCTTGTCCCTTCCCAGTCTCTATAAAACGGCCGTAATCGTAGCCATCTTTTGTTAATTTTAGATGAGTTGTAAAGATTTGCTCATTTATAATTTAGTGCTGAGTGCTGACGGTTAAAGGTGAATTTGTTTCGGACGGAATTTGCTTTCTAAAAAGTAAATGAGCCAATAAATAGGCAAGATGGTAATGGCATTTAATAAGACAAGTGTGGGCAGAAATGAGAGTGCATGGAAGTTATAGATAACGCCAATAATGCGTAAAATGAGCAGATTGAGAATGAAGGCAATGATGGTTGCTAACCCGGCCATCAACGCTGGCATCAAGACCCGGCTCACCGGAAACGCGTCGTTAACGATCAAAGCTACCATAATCGCAACCAGATAAGTTAGGGCAGTCAGCCCAAAGGGACTGATGGAAAAGATGTCCATGCATAGCCCGGCAATAAAGCCCCAAATTAAGCCTTCATCGCGCGTGTGTAATAATCCCCATGTGAGGGCAACCAGAAATGGCAGGTGCGGAGACATCCCTAATATGGTGAAGTGTGGCAAAACGGCCGTTTGTATTACTGCCAAGCCCAACATCAACGGAATCGCTAAATAAATTGAATATCGCATTTACTCATCCGTGGGCGTGTCAAAAATGGTTGTGTCAATTGGGTTAAAATTGGTGATGATGAAAACAATTTCTAGCGTATCAAAATCAGTTGCGGGCTGTACCAGGGCACGTTGAAACAGTTCCGCTTCACTGCGTTGCACATCAATGACCCGCCCAATGACCACATCTTGCGGAAAATCGCCACCCAAACCAGAAGTCAGTACAACTTCGCCAACCTCTAATTGATATTTCAAATCGACCCAATCGATGGCCAATTCCCCACCCGAGCCACCTCCAGTTAAAATGCCTGCTGCACGTGAATTCCCTAAACGAGCCGGAATGGCACTGGCATTATCCGTTAGAAGCACAACCTGTGAAGAATCGGGAGTGGCTCGGAAAATGCGCCCTACCAAGCCTCGTGAACTTTCGACAGGCATACCCACTTGAATACCATCGTTTAACCCTTTGTCGATGATAATACTGTGTACTGCGGGACTTGTATCCATACCAATCACGTTGGCTGTCTGGCGAGTTAAGTCAGGGGATTGTCGTGCACGATTGAACAAATCCTGCAAGAGTTGCCATTCGCCTTGGATTTCGCGTAGCTCTTCGTTTTCTCGTTCTAGAGCATCAATTTGAGCTTGTAATTGTTCGATCTCGTTTTTGGCATCTTGCAAATTACGGGGACCAGCAAGCGTATCCGCAACCGTTTCTGTATTTTCGGCCGTAAATCCGGCAATGGCAGCCATTGGATCGCGAATGATATTGAGCGCGTTGCCTAAATTTCCTGTACTATCGAGGAAGGTGAGAAGTAAAGCGACAATAGCCAAGACGGCAAATGTGCCCCATCGTAACTTCTTTTGTGCATCACCAGAATTCATAGGAATGATGAATGGTGAATAATGAATGATGAATTACGAATGATTACATTTCATAATTCATCCCGCATCATTCATCCGTTAATGATGTGTGCTGCCGCGGCTGAGGCCAACCAAAACCCGTTTATAATTATCGAGGTCTTCTAATACACGACCTGCACCACGAGCCACACAAGTCATCGAATCTTCGGCAACCCAAACGCGCATTTTAACCATGTCTTCTAGCCGTTCGGCCAAACCACGAATTTGACCACCACCCCCAGCTAAACAGATACCAACTTCCATGAGGTCAGCTACTAATTCAGGAGGGGTTTCATCAAGTGCATCACGCACCGTATCTACAATAATATTAACAGATGGAGACATCGCTTCGCGCAATTCAATACTGCTGATTTCGACGGATTGTGGCAATCCATTGATAAGGTTACGCCCACGCAGGGTCATGGTTTTTTCTTCTGGCAAGGGAAAGGCAGAACCAATACCAATTTTGACGCGTTCAGCCATCCGTTCACCGATTAGTAGATTATATTTACTGCGCGCATATTGGATGATGTCTTCATCCATTTCATCGCCAGCCACACGGATTGAACGGCTGACGACGATACCACCCATCGCAAAGATGGCGACTTCTGTCGTTCCACCACCAATATCAACGATCATGCTGCCGCGTGGCTCAATAATTGGCAGTCCTGAACCAAGCGCCGCCGCCATTGGCTCTTCAATGAGATATGCTTCGCGCGCGCCAGCAGAAATAGCAGCATCATAGACGGCGCGTTTTTCTACTTCAGTAACACCACTGGGAACACCAACAACAACGCGAGGACGGGGGAAGGGGACAATCATTTGTTCGTGTGCTTTTTTAATGAAATAGTCGAGCATTGCTTCAGTGATTTCAAATTCGGAAATAACCCCATCGCGTAACGGCCGTATTGCCACAATATCGCTTGGTGTACGTCCTACCATTTCTCGTGCTTCTGCACCAATTGCCAATGGTTCACGGGTTCGCCTGTTAATAGCAACCCATGAAGGCTCATTGATAACAATGCCTTTATCTCGAACATATACCAGTGTATTTGCTGTTCCAAGATCAATACCAATATCTAAAGATAACAACCCAAGAACCCAATCTAATGGTCTAAACAAAGTGACTTTCCCTTCTTACTCTTACAACAATGTTTTCGCCCCTTGAAGAGCGAACCAGCGAAAGATTATAACCTACCCTGCAACACGCACCAATATTGCCTTAAAAATACTCATTTTGCCCCCTAATTCGAGTATAATTTCTCATATTGATACCAAATCTAACGAATCTAATCTATCTCTTGCACTTGCAAGGTAAAACAGTGTTCACTGATTAAGATTCAGTTTTCAGCAAGATTTGATGACAAGATAAGCTTCTGAAAACTGATGACTGAAAACGGATAACTGAGGTATTAAAGATGGCACAACAAGCATTATTTTCTGGGCTGATTTTTGATGAATATGATAATCCTGTGCAAACGGCCGTTATTGGGTTAGAAGCACAGTACGTTATAGATGACAACGGTTTCCACCGGCATATCGATGCAGAAGAAATAGACCGTCAAGTTTTGGCAATATTCCTTGACCAACTAAATAACAATCGGGACATCGCCGTCGAACAAACCATGAACATGCTCGGCAAGGACGATCTCATGACAAAGGCAGCAATAGATGCCTCGTTACGCAACATCGACATGGACGAAATTATTAAACAAGGTATTCCCGGCCAGGCGCGCGACATGATGGGGATGATGGGGTTCAAAATAAAAATTAACTTTCATGGTGAAGTTGTTGGCTTAGATGCGCCTCAAGCCCCTGAATAAGAGGTTGTTTATTGACGCAAATGTACCATCACCCTTGACCATCACAAAATTCCGCTTACCATACCACTATGTCAAATAATGGTGGATATAAATTCGATTACTTACAACCAAAGCGGGAGCCAACAAACAAACCATCTAACAAAAACAAAGGCAATAAATCCCCATCTGGTTGTGTCAAAAAAGCGTTTATCATTTGTGTGCAGCTTACCCTAATTGGGTTTCTATTTGGTATCGTCCTGATGATTGGTGCTTATGTCTACATGAGCAACCAGCTTGCAGACGCCATTGCCCAAGTAAGTGAATATCAAGGAACAGGATTAGGAGGAACTCCACGTTTTTACGATCGCAATGGTAACCTGCTTTTTGAGCTTAGCACGACAGAAAAGCGACGCTGGCTTGCCTACAATGAGATTCCTGTAGACCTAATCAACGCAACAGTTACCGTTGAAGATGATACTTTCTGGACCAATTATGGTTTTGATCCCGCCGCTATTGGAGCGGCCGTTTTTAGCAACTATCAAAGCGAGGGAGGCCGCCCCGTTGGAGCCAGCACCATTACCCAACAACTCGTGCGTCACATCGCCTTTAGCTATGAAGATCGGGTAGGGGTCAGTTACGAACGTAAAATCAAAGAGATATTCCTCGCTTTTATTATTACCCAGCAGCGCAGCAAAGAAGCCATCATCCAGATGTACCTCAATGAAATTTATTACGGCAACTTAGCCTATGGCATTGAAGCGGCGTCTCAGACCTATTTTGGCAAACCCGCCACCGAACTTGATTTATCAGAAGCGGCATTTTTGGCGGGGCTGCCTCAATCCCCTATCGAATGGG
>JBNKHS010000120.1:0-11114 GCA_050290485.1 Promineifilaceae bacterium (SeqCode)
GGAATCTTCACCGAAGAACAAATTATTGCCTTTTTAGATAGTAAACGTCAGGAAATGGCGAGTTTGCTTAACAAAAAGTTGCAAGGCACCTATATCAATCGTGCCGCTCGTCTAATTTGGCAAATGACGGATTAATCAACTTAAAGCCTGACAGGTTTGCCGACATTGCTGAAATTTATGCTTGTCTTACATTGCAAACCATCATTTTAGACAAATTTTTGTCGTATACCTGTCAGGTGTTGCTAACTTCAATTTGAGATTATTTAAGAACTTTTATTTAAAAAGTCGTTGACACCATCTTGAATGGTTACATAAAAGTGATTTGGGCTTATTGTGTCTTCCAAGCTTGCACGTTGCATGACAACCTTTACTCTCGTTTTGACACGGGCGAAGCGGAGGTCTATGCCTGACCGTGCCATTTCTTCGCTTAGTTCTTTCAAAGTGACCACGGCAGTTGCATCAATATCGTTCATGGATTCTCCATCGATCAAAACAACCTGTGGAGGTGTCTCTGCAGTGTTGATCGCTCGACGAACTGCGGTAACAAAGTCATGAACATTAGCAAAAAACAGTGTGCCGTCGAAACGTAAAATTAGTAATCCGGGTATTGTTTCTACCTCAGGAAAATTTTCAAGGCTGCGGTAAACGGCCGTTTCCGGCACCTTCCCCAGTACAAAGGTGTTGCGCCGCTTTGTGCCAATCAACAAAGCAGTTAACCCCAGAAATGTAGCCAACAGCAAACCCGCCAACAGACCAAAAGCCAACACACCAACAGCGGCAACCACAGCCATTGCATAATCAACTGTCGTAATATGTCTATACTGAGAAATTTTCCTTAGATTGATATTGTGCCAGACGGCGTGAATGACAATCGCGCCCAATGTCGCTTCTGGCAAATGAAAAAACAATGGCGTCAAAGCAACGGCCGTTATCAGAATCGCCACTGCCGCCACAAGGGACACCATTTGTGTTTGCGCACCAGAACCTTCCGCCGCTGTTGTCCGTGACATGCTACCGTCCACGACAAAACCACCGCTAAACCCAGAACCAAGATTAGCCACGCCAATCGCCGTTAATTCCTGGTTGGCATCTACTTCATATCCATATTTTGTGCTGTAAGAACGAGCAATAGCCACCGATTCCGCAAAGGCAACCAAGGCAACCCCAAAAGCTCCTGGGACTAAAGCAAACAACTGCTGTAAATCCATTCCCTGCGGTAAGCCAAATGGGGGAAGCCCGGCAGGAATAGACCCCACAATATGAATACCAGCCGTTTCAAAATTGAATAACGCAGAAAGTGCAATCGCCAGAAACAAAACAACCAGAGAGCCTGGTATTTTGGGCACATATTTATGTAAGACAAACAGCAATCCTAAACTTACACCCCCTACAACCAATGTGGGTATGTGGGTCATCCCAATGTCCCTGACAATAAGCACAATATCTGGAATAAAATCGTATCCTGCCGTTGGTGTGTATCCCATGATCTTGTCCAATTGGCCAACAGCAATAGACACAGCTACCCCGACCACAAACCCATCCAATACTGGTCGCGAAAGAAAATCTGCCAAAACACCTAGACGCAAAAATCCACCAATAATCAGCATGATGCCCACCAAAAATGCCAGCATCACGCTCAACGTCACAAATTCCGCACTTCCGGCCACAGCTAGACTAGCAACAACGCTGAAAGATAGCGCCGCAACTGCTGAACTAGGTCCCACATCCAAATGCTTTGAAGTCCCAAAAATAGCATAAGCAATCAGAGCCAATGGAGCCGCGTACAGCCCCGCTTGTGGTGGCATCCCCGCGATCCCCGCATAGGCCATCGCCTCTGGCACTAGCAGTGCCCAAATCGTGAGTGCGGCAATCACGTCACCACGCAACCACTTCGATTGGTAGCCTGGCAACCAGGTTAATATGGTAAAATATGATTTCAATGTACCTTGATTTTCTTCCGTTTGTTTAAGCGTCATAATTGTAAAATCCCCCAAAATTTTCCATGCCTACAAGAGGCATGACAGCCATAATTGAGAGGCTTATATAAGGCTATTCGAGGCACAAATCTATATGCAAATTTCGCAAAATGGTTTTCTTTTTTTCTGCGCATGAGGTTTATCTTCAGAGGAGACGACACTGACTATCTTCATCCACGATGAATGAAAATGTTTTATCAAAAATTACATAGATTTAGCAGATGACGATACTCTTTCTAACTTCCCCTCTCTGCGCCTCCATGTCTCTACGTTAAATTTATTTTCAGAGGAGGAAAATGATTGACTCTACGCAAGCATGCAATAGTATAGCAAAAAAAACTTTTGCGTAGACAAGCGAGTTATGATCAAGCTAGAGCTTTCATTCCAAAGCGTTCGTCATCAGGTAAGGGAATTGCTCACTATGGTTGCTTGTATCAACTGATCGGTTGATGCAGAAATCCATCCATCCCCTGTTACAACTTTTTCTACTGGCGGGTTGATTCCCAGAAACGGCCGTTTGCGATTGAGCCGTTCAAATAAAACGGATAATTTAAGATGTCACCCTTACCGTCAATTAAACAAAAGAGGCAAAAATTCCGTCAAATAAAGCCGCCAAGAATTCCAGTTATGATGCCCAGCATTTTCTCTGTATTGGTAGGCCAGACCCACTTCATCATAAAGCTGCAAGAGTGGAGCAATATGTTCGTACAAAAAATCTTCCGTTCCCATTCCTATCCAATACAGTTGAGGTTCACATCTTTTTTCTCCATTGGGATGTATGGTTCAAAATTCACAGGCCATGTTCCGGTCAACTTTACAGAACTGGCATTCTCTGCTTGGACGCGAAATATGACAGAGTCATCATCCAATATTTAAGGAGAGAGAATGTCATCTGTTTGTCTCATAATCTGTGTATCCATCATTACTTATTACTCCTTTACATCTAAGCGAGTATCTAAAATTGTATATTGTCAGATCCTTTGGGGCACTCCATTCTTGTTCGGATCTTTCCACAATCAACCGATCGGTTGATTGTGGGATACATCTCTTGTTATTGGTTTTTCTACTGGTTGATGGATTACAGAAAACGGCCGTTTCGCTATCCTACTAACATCAACAAATCACCGGAGACAAACATGAGTACATTAGGTTGGATTCACACCATATTTGGAATGGTCGCATTGTTGGCAGGAACGGCCGTAATTCTGACAAAAAAAGGGACACGTGGCCATCGTACATTAGGACACGTCTATTTAACAAACATGATTGCGCTGAACATCTCTGCCCTGTTCATTTATAGATTATACGGCCGTTTTGGCCCTTTTCATTGGATGGCACTCGCTAGTCTGCTAACCCTCATCGTTGGGATGGCTCCCATCTTTACACGACGACCAAAAGGAGGGTGGTTGGAATTACATGCGGCCTTTATTAACGGATCTTACGTCGGTCTGGTTGCTGCTTTTGCCGCCGAAATCACCAGCCGCATCCCCGGCACAGAAACATTTTTTGGCCCCGTGGTAGGCCTCACGTCTGCTCTCGTTATTGGAGTCGGGGTCATCCTTATTCGGCGCAACTTGCCACAAAGCATCCGTCGCGCCCCCGCCCGTTTCCGTAAAGCTTAAAACATCCGCAAAACCACAAAATGCGCGGAGAAAAACAGGCTATACTCCATACCCTCTACAATCTTCGCGACGAAGTTTAGGATAGATACTATCGATGACAATGCAAACAAAGAAACGGCCGTTACGCTATTACCTCAAAAGAGGCCTGCTCACATTACTCACCCTATTCCTCCTTCTGATCATCATCTTGGGAATAACGACCGAGGGAGCAGGTGCAGAGCAAACACCGGCTGGTTATCAACGCAATGAATCAACATATATCTCCATGCCAGACGGCGTGCAAATTGCCGCTGATATCTGGTATCCAGCTGACATTGAGCCGGATCAGCAAGTGCCCACGATCTTATTGTCGACCCGTTATTGGCGCGTACAACAACCCGCTTTTGTCAGCCGTGCCCTCATGGGATTGGGATTGATTGAGGGGATTAACTACTCTGTGCGCGATGCATTTAATGAGGCTGGTTACGCCTATGTACTCGTCGATGCCCGTGGCAGCGGTGCGTCATCCGGTACACGCACGTTGGAGTGGTCGCCAGACGAAATCGCTGACATGACCCACATCGTTGATTGGATCATCGCTCAACCCTGGTCAAATGGGGCTGTCGGTGGTTATGGCATTTCTTATGATGGCAATACAGCAGAACTATTGGCCGCCATTAACCACCCAGCCGTCAAAGCAACGGCTCCGTTATTTGACCGCTTTGATCCCATCTACAACCTCGCCCGACCCGGCGGTGTTTTTAACGAACAGTTCATTAGCCAATGGCATGAAGCCAACACAATCAGAGACAAAGGGCAACACTGCCCCGACGATCAACAGTTTAGTCCCAACTGCCTGTTGCTCAAAAGTCTGGTTGGTCCCCTTAAACCCGTAGACAGCGATGAAAACGGGGAACAACTCGCCCAGATTTTGGCGGAACGAGACAACACATTTGATGTTTATCAAGCCGTCAAAACAGTAACTTACCGCGAAGACGAACTCGCTCCCGGCTTAACAGCCACCGCTATTAGCCCCTTCGGCTTACGCGAAGAGATCGAACGTTCTGGCGTGCCCATGTTCATCCAAATGAGTTGGTTTGATGCCGCCTCTGTCAAGGGCACTTTGAGCCGTTATATGACCTTCAGCAACCCGCAGCAGGTCATCATCGGGCCGTGGAGTCACGGCGGAGATGAACATACCGATCCCTTCTTAGATCCAGAGACGGCTACTGATCCTTCAGAGGAAGAGCAGCTTC
This sequence comes from Promineifilaceae bacterium (SeqCode), assembly GCA_050290485.1. Taxonomy (GTDB): domain Bacteria; phylum Chloroflexota; class Anaerolineae; order Promineifilales; family Promineifilaceae; genus JBNKHS01. The sequence goes on from JBNKHS010000120.1 coordinate 4,834, forward strand.
AGGCCGTGATTCAATTCTTCGACAACTACATGAAGGGTGATGCGGCACCACCTTTGGCAAGCTCAATTACCTATTACACGATGGGGGCAGGCACATGGCAAACGACGAACACGTGGCCTCCGTCTGGTGTGGAAGCGCAAACGTGGCACTTTGCCTCAGAGGGAACGTTGGTCAGCGACTCGCCAACTAGCGAAGAAGGTGCAGACAAATATATTGTCGATTTCACCGCCTCGACTGGTGAAGACAGCCGCTGGCATACGCCCTTAGGCGGAGATGTCATCTACCCAGACCGCCAAGAAGAAGACCAGAAGCTATTAACTTACACAAGTCAACCTTTAGCAACCGACACCCAAATTACAGGAACCCCTGTTGTTGCCCTTTACGTTTCCTCAACAGCCAGCGACGGTGCCTTCTTTGTCTATTTGGAAGATGTGGCTCCAGATGGGCGTGTCACTTACATCACCGAAGGGGTTTTACGTGCTCTCCATCGACAAGTGGCAGATGGAACGCCGCCGTTCGTGCACTTCGGCCCTTATCACTCTTTTTCGGCTGAAGATGGTCAGCCTCTCGTCCCCGGTGAAGTAACCCAAATTTCTTTCAGCTTAATTCCCACTTCTGTTGTGATTAAAGCGGGTCATCAGATTCGCATCGCTATTGCTGGGCATGATGCGTCCTCGTTTGAACCCATTGCTCAGGAGAGTGACCCTGTGATCACTGTTTATCGCAATGAGATTTATCCATCATCTATCACCTTACCAGTAGTTGAGTGATTCATACCTCATAGTTCGCAGTGGACGGGGATGCAGTGTTAGACGTTATGGTGGTTATCCTATTATTAAGTGCCTGTACAACTGGCGATATCGAGACTGCTAAGACTAATGAGTCGGTTAGCTTCGCAACTAAAGTTACAGAAATGACAATGGCTGAAAGAATTCGGCTTCATGATCGGCTCTGGGAACAAAATCGTTAATAGAAACTTTTTCTTAGTTTTGTCAAGGATGGAAGCAATATGACTATTCCATCCTCGACTTTTTTCCGCATTGGTCAACTTGCTAAAGCTGGGGAGCAACGCAACGACAAGTTATGCAGGGTCTATTTTGAAAGGCCAAATTGTTAGATACCTTCTAACTTTATAAGTTGACTGTCATTCTCTTATCGTCAGCAATGACAAGACAATTGTTAAGGTTTCTAATGTTATTTCTTGAAAATGCAGTAAAATAATTTTGGTTTTTGTTGGCTGTGTATCCATTTGTGTCCTTCACAAGGAAAAGTGCTAGTTACAAAAATCAGCCATAATAGCAACGATTCATCAAACTCACAGGATTTCGCCCTATATGCTCAGCCCTCGTTTTGTTCGCGGCTTGCAACGTAATTTAAGTTATTGGCAAAAAAAAACGTCTTACCTATCCGATAGTAAAATTCAAGAGATAGATTCTGATTTCCCTAATCTTGTTCAAGTTCTTGATATGGGGTTGGCTTTGGCGGAAACAAACGAAACGGCCGTTAACCTCATTCTACAATGTTTTTTTTGGGTCGAGCACGCAGGTCATTTACTACAGTGGCACCACATCATCAAAAAAGCGATCAAAACAACAAAATCAGAAAATCCCCTACAATTACCATTACTTAAACAGTTCGGTCAGTTTCTCTATTTACAATGGGAATTTGATTCAGCGATCCAAACATTGACACAAGCAGAGACATTGGCAATACAAAAAGCCGATACACATGCATTAAGTGGTATCTATCACACCCTTTGTCAAATCTATCGCCGTCAACACAATTATGAACAAGCACAATCATACGGGCAGCAAGCATTGGCAACCGTTTCCCCAAAAGACACACGTCTACATGCCATCATTCTGCAATCACTGGGTCAATGTGCGCAGGAGCAAGGTAATTACGCAACCGCAGAAACTTATTTACAGGAGTCATTGAATTTACAAAGTAATACCCCATTTGTAACCGACAAAACACGCACAATGACCATATTGGCAATCATAAAACAAGACCAGGAGCAGTTTGCAGCCTCCCTACTTTTGTATGAAGAAGCTTTCGCCTTACTTAAAGACACAAAAAATCAACGTGACAAAATAGAAATTTTATTGAATCAAGGGAGTTTGCTATTTAGCTTGGGACAATTAAATGAAGCGGAAATTATTTTTTTAAAAGCAGAGAGAATGCTACAAACAGAGACAGGATTATCATTTTTCAAAGGGCTTGTTGCCAATAATCTGGGCTGCATTAATCGTGATCGCGGCAATTTTGCAACGGCCGAATGGTATTTTCAAAAAAGCATTGCCACTTACAAAGTAGTCAATGAACAACTCTTTTTGGCCAATGCCTGGGGAAATTATGCTAAATTGAAAACTATCCAAAAGATACCAGAAGACGCCATTCAACATTACAAAACTGCACTAAAGATCCTAAAAAAATATCCACAAAATGCATTTGCACGAGAATCAATAACAGATTATGAAGATCAAATCCTTAATTTAACAACTTAACAAGTTGGGTCTACAGGATTCATGAGGTTGACAATCAATACTGCGTATTCCTTAAAATCCCTAGGGTTACGCAAAACCGCAGAAAATCCTAAAGAGCCAAAACATTTAATTTATAGGTGGGGCATATGCAAGAAGAATTAAAAGATGTACTGGGACGTTACGTTGAACAATCTACACTTTCTGCTGGGCAACTTCAGCAATTATCTGGGGTTTCACGGCGCACGATTCTTAATTGGCTAGAAGGGCGTTCGCGCAAACCACACAAATGGTATGGATTGGCAAAAGTCGCTCAGGCCATGAACCTGAACGAAGTCGAAACAGACGAAATTCTACAATCTGCTCACCACCCTACTATTAAAGAATTGCGCCAGGAGACAAGCGACCTGGCTGATTTAGATCTACTTGGTTTTTGGGCAGACAACAGCACCGCGCCATTTGAGGTTATTGCCGATTTACCCTACTTTGCCGGACGTGAAACCGCCATAGAAGCGCTCAGCGATCTTCTGCAGCAAGGTGAGCAAGTCACCATTTGTAGTTTGCGTGGCATGGGGGGTGTAGGCAAAACCAGTTTGGCCGCCCATCTTGCCTATCTGCTACGGCCGATCTTCCCGGACGGCGTCTTGTGGGCGCGTCTCGATACGTCCGATTCGATGTCGATTTTACATTCATTTGCTGGTGCTTATGGCGAAGATGTCAGCAATTATCGCGATCTGGAGGGCCGTTCTGCAGCGGTGCGGCGTATTCTGGCGGAGAAACGCGCTTTACTTATTTTAGACAATGCCGAAAGCAGCGCTCAGGTTCGACCGCTATTGCCACCGACCACAGGCAATACGGCCGTAATTGTCACCACCCGCCACGAATTAGCCGTCAGTGACGACATGCACCGCTTTGAGATTGAACCTTTTAGCAAAGAAGACGGTGAAGCCATCCGCGTTTTCACCCACTTCCTAGGGCAGCGCACCGTTACTCGTTTCTACGATCAACTGCAAACTATTGCTGATTTACTCGGCCATCTACCGTTGGCTATCGCCATCGCGGCTGGCCGTTTATCCAGCCATCCTTCCATTCCAGATTATTTGCGGGAATTACAATTAGCAAACAAGCGCTTAGACCCATTAAATCGAGAAGATCGTAATGTACGCCTTTCATTTGACATTAGCTTTAAAACATTTTCCTCTGAATTACAGCGCTTTTTCATCACCTTAGGTACCTTTGGTGGTGAAGACTTTAGTCTTGAGGCGGCCGCTTTTGTCGGACAATTAACAGAAGCAGAAGCCGACAAAGCAATCCAATCCTTGGTACAGCAATCCTTTGTCCAGATTAGGCATCACGGCCGTTTTGCCTTACACCCGCTCATTCGTGAATATGCTATTGAAAAAATAGAGCAAATCGAAACGTGGCAGCGGATGATTACTTACTACACCTCTTATGCACAAACAAATCAAGACATTATCTCGCTCATCAGTCAAGAGAAGGAAAATATCACCTTCGCTTTAGATTCAGCCGAAGAACATGAACTTCCCCATCTTTTTGTAGAAGGCGTGATTGGCATTAGCCAATCATGGCGAATCCAAGGAGACGCACAAAAAGGCACATCTTATGAAAAAGAAGCCTTAAAAATCGCCCAACTAAATCAAAATCGCTCCCAAGAAGCTTTTCTTTTGGCAGAGTTAGGGGCAAACAGCTTTCATCTGGGGCAATTTGAAGATGCAATTCAATATGAAGAAAACGCATTGGCTATTACATCCACAATAGATGATAAAAAGCTTTCCTGTCGGTTGCTAAACAATTTGGGGGTTATCTATGCTAATTTTAGAAATGATTATTTAAAAGCAATAGCATGCTGGGAAGAAGCACTAACCTATGCACTTCAGTTGGAAAATAATTATATCATTAGCCATCTCTATCTATCTTTAGGAAACGGCGCCTACGAATTAAATGATTGGCAAGCTGCAGAGAATTATTGGCAAGAAGCATTGTCTTTTTTAGAAGATCCGAATGAGCTTGAAACCTTTGCCCGCATCTATTTACTAAATAATTTAGGTACACTTGCCAATGTGCAAGGGGGAAATGAGGCAGCACGTCATTATATTGAAGAAGCACGCACCATTAGCATCAGGATTAACCAGAGGGAGAATGTAAGCACGGCCAATACGCGCTTGGGGAAAATTGCACTTGAAGAAAATGATTTGGATGAAGCCAGAAAGAATCTTGATGAGGCGGCTAAAATTGCTCGTGAAATTGCGTCACCTGATGCACTCTGTTTTGCCCTTATGTATTTAGGTAAGCTGCACACAATTGAAGGGGATTTTGCAACGGCCGTTTCCAACTTTGAAGAAGCGCTGCAGATTGCTCAGGATGCCCAAATTCTGTGGCAAGAAGTCAGCATATTGATTTATTATGCTGATCTATATTTAGTCCAACATCAACCAGAAGCAGCCGAACCCCTACTGACCAAAGCCTTAACGCTTTGCGAAAAAACAGAATCACTCGAGCTAACCGGATGGGTTCATTTTGGTCTGGCACGTATGTACACGCAATTGGGAGAACCGTTAAAAGGGGTTCAATTTGCGCAATCAAGCTATGCAGCATTAGAAAAATTAGGCGCAAAAAAGGCAGAAGAAGTGAAAATCTGGCTTAGCGAACATGAAAGTTAGCCAACCCCAAAAGCCAATTAAGAATAAACCAGATGTGGGCGCATCCTTTTTAGTCAAAATGATTCGTCGCGTTATCCATCATCTGTATTTCATTAAAGGAGGAAATTTGTGAGACGTATCAGAGTTCGGATATTTTTATTGTTTTTTCTACTCAGTACTTTTTTTGTTATTAATGTCATGGCTTCCAGAGCCATGGAAGACAATCCAGCCCAGATAACCTACAGAAAATTTCTCGCCGATACTCATTTCGATTCCCAACAGCAAGGCGTTCATTTGTTGCACGATTACGGAGCATTTACTCTTTATGCCGTTGCCGAAAGCAGCCTCCCCATGCTTATCGCAGATGAGGCCTCAACTATTAATTTTGCGTATGATATGGATATGCTCTGGCTTGATGCCTATCCATTTAATACACAAACATCCTTCCCCCCTTCCCCCAGTCGTCTGGAAGCTGAAGCTCTTTCTGGAGAATCATTGCAGTTGATTCAATTTGTGGGACCTATTAAGCAGGAGTGGTTAACGGCCGTATCCGCAACCGGCGCACAATTGGTTCACTACGTCGCCAACAATGGGTACCTCGTTTGGACAGACAATAGCAGCCGAGCAAAATTAGACAGGCTCATTCAAACAAAAGATTTTTTGCAATTCAATGCACCTTATACATCCCACTTCAAAATAGAGCCCACCTTAAAACAACAAACCTTAACGAACCAAACACAGGATGAAAATATCTCCATCACTGTGCAAATGCTGCGGCATCCCCATCAACAAAGTACAGAAACAATCATCGATTCGCTCGCTGTCATTACATTGACCCCTTGGACATCCGTTCTTCAATACCAAAACAAAACAATCACCATAAAAGCATCAGACATCAATAAAATTGCCATGTTACCTGATGTGATTTGGGTTGGTAAATCGTTTGAGCCAGAACTTTTAGATGAAGTTCAAGGGCAGATTTTGGCAGGTGCTTTCGATGCCAACCAAACCGGCCCTATTGCACCTGGTTATCTCGATTGGTTATCTGACTTAAACTTTAGTCAAGAGCCTAATGATTATCCTATCATAGACATCACCGATGATGGGGTTGGTAATGGTCAATTAAATAGTGGGGATT
>JBNKHS010000121.1:0-11039 GCA_050290485.1 Promineifilaceae bacterium (SeqCode)
GCATTTGCTTAGCACCGCTCAAAATTTGGCAGCGGATTATCCTCATTTAGATATTTTGCCGGTACGAGCTGATTATGAAAGTGACTTTCACATTCCCCAATTAGACAAACCTGTTGGTGATACCGTAGCCTACTTTCCCGGCTCAACCATTGGCAACTTTCATCCACCACAAGCCGTTTCCTTCTTACAGGGTATTCGATCAGCTTGTGGGTATGACAGCCATTTGTTGATTGGGGTAGATTTGCAAAAAGAGAAACAAGTTTTACATGGTGCTTACAACGACAGTGCCGGCGTTACGGCCGAATTTAACCTGAACATGCTCTCTAATCTCAACCAGTTGCTAGATGCCAACTTTGACCTTGAGCAATTTGAGCATAAAGCGTTCTATAATGATCAATGCCACCGCATTGAAATGCACCTTGTGAGCAAGATCGATCAAACGGTTACCATTGGTGACAAGATCATTTTCTTCTATGCAGGTGAAAAAATCTGGACCGAATCTTCTTACAAATATACATTAGATTCTTTTGCCGCTTTGGTAGCGCAGGCAGGTTATCAAGTCGCTCAAGTTTGGACAGATCCCAAGAACTACTTCAGCATACAATACTTAATCCCCAAAGGAAGCCTTGCATGAACATAGATATTCCACAAAATTTATCCCCTACTGCCCAAGAGTTGGTCGATAGCCTGCTCGATACACGTCAACGTGAGTTAGAAGTTTTAGACAACTTAACGCACGATCAATTGTACGGCACGCAAATGAAATCAGTGGAACCACCCATTTGGGAAATGGGGCATGTCGGCTGGTTTCAAGATCGCTGGATATTGCAAAATTTAGACAAGCAAGCACCCGTGAGCCAGGATGCCGACAATTTGTATGATTCCTTCAATATTCCCAACGCGGAACGATGGGATTTAGCGTTTCCTTCTTTTGGTGAAACGTATGAATACATTACGGAAGTGCTCAGTCGCATTATTCAACGTTTAGACAATCGCGAATTGACGCCTGAAGAAGTCTATTTTTATCGCTTGGTGATCAATCATGAAGATATGCATAGTGAAACGATGGTGCATATTCGGCAAACATTGGGTTATAAACGGCCGTCTATCAGCAACACCCGCCCCACATCTCCTCCCATTGACCCTGCCTTCACTTTACACGACATCTCGATTCCCGGCGGCACTTATATGCTTGGCGCCACAGAAGAGATGCCCTTCGTTCTCGACAACGAAAAATGGGCGCATCCCATCGAAATTAAACCATACAAAATCTCTAACACCCCTGTCACCGTTGACCAATACCGCCAATTTGTAGAAGCAGGGGGTTATCAAAACAAAGCATATTGGAGTGAAGAAGGATGGGCATGGCGACAAAAAGCAAATGCGGAACATCCCGTTTGTTGGCAGCAAGAAGCAGATGGCAGTTGGTGTATGCGCTGGTTTGAAGAGATCGTTCCTCTTGAGCCATTCCACCCCATGATGCACGTCAACTACTATGAAGCTACTGCGTATTGCAACTGGGCGGGACGTCGCTTACCTACAGAAGCAGAATGGGAATTAGCCGCCAGTGCGCAGTTAACTGAAGATGGCAATGGATTCACCAAGGCCAAACCCCTCTTCCCTTGGGGGAATGATGCGCCAGACCAGAATCTTGCAAATTTAGATTCAGCTGCCTTGGGTCCAATTGATGTGCGGGCTTTGCCTGCTGGGGATAGTGCTTTTGGCTTACGACAAATGATTGGCAATGTGTGGGAATGGACAGCAGATACGTTTGACGCCTTCCCCGGTTTCGTCATTGATCCATACGACACTTACTCAGCGCCATCATTTGGGCAACAAAAAGTCTTACGCGGGGGTTGTTGGGTCACCCGCTCAAGAGTCATCCGGAATACATGGCGTAATTTTTATACGCCAGATCGTAATAATATTTTTGCTGGATTTCGTACTGTAGCTTTGTAGTTTGCATGTTATTGGGCGGGGAGCCCTCTTTGCATATCAGGTTCAGGTATCATATGATTTATCCATGCCCAAACAACGGCCTCTGCGCGGGAGCGAATCCAGGGAATTTTTCGATAGATATTGTTAAGATGTGCTTCAACTTCCGTCCTAGAAACATTGAGATTGCAAGCAATCTCCTGATCAGATTGACCACCAGCAAGCATCTGCATTATTTTTATCTCCCTGTCATTTAACTCTTGATTCAAACTGGGAATAGAATCGATCATATTGGTTTGCACACGCTGACTCAAAACAGTTTTTCCGGCATGCACTTCACGAATCGCTTGCAAAAGTTTTTCTGGCGGATCACTTTTGAGTAGGTACCCTCTTGCTCCGGCCCCTAACAAGCTCCAAATATAATGCTTATCAAAATATGAGCTATAAACAACTATTTTGGGTTTAAATTCAGGTGGATACCATTTTATGGTATTTAAACAGCGCGTAACTTTGGCACCACTCAAATGATCTAATTTAACATCCAAGATAACGACGTGTGGTTTATAGATCTTGACCAAGTCCAACAGTTCACAACCATCTGCCGTCTCACGAACAACCACCATATCGGCTTGAGATTCTATCTCATGGCGAATCCCACGACGGACAACTGGATAACTGTCTGCAATTACAACACGGATTCTTGAATCGGGCACTCCCAATTGTGACAATTTCTTACTCCCCTTTAGATGTTTTGGCTCCCATCCCAAAGGTATTGCAACAACGTCTTATCTTTATAAGAGCCTCTTAAATGTGTTCTCCATTTCAAATGACAACCGCGCTTATATGAATTACATTATTGTCTAAAGCACCAGAAAACTATGTTACCTCGGGATTTGGCGATTCACTTCTAAAACACCTGATGGAATGAACCGCCAAACATTTAATGGCACGTTTTGTCAAAATTCTTTACCCTAACATTAAACTTGATTTTTAATCCTAAAACGGATGTGGTTAAATATCTAGTGCAAAATTGCACTAGACAATATGAAGAGTGCGGCAGGGGGCAATAATCATGCAAATAGAGCCCAAATTTTCTGACTTGCTAAGACAATATATGGATATGGCAGGCTTTCACGGGGCCGCAAGATTAGCGACACGGGTCAATGAGCTATTTGAAATTCCTGGATTTATTCACCGAGGAACCATCACCAATTGGTTAAGTGGATATGTAAAATCTGTGCGCAATTGGCAGCAGTTGGTTGCTGTGGCTGTGACGCTGCATTGTGATGTAAACCAAACAAATGTGTTGTTGAAATCAGTTGGCCTACCCACCATATGGGAGTTGTGGGCGCAAATTGAACCTGGTGATCAGCTATTCTTTGAGCATTTACCTGATTTCTGCTTTCCGCAGTTGCCTGTGACTGAGCAGATCCCTTTGCCAGGGCCTCTGACATCAGGTTCAAGAATTCCACTCCGTCCCAATCCTCTTTTTGTTGGGCGAGATGATGAATTAAGACAGATTGCTGAGGTGTTTGCCAAGGGGCAATTTTCTACTGAGCGGACGCTGATTTTGGCTGGTATGGGTGGGGTGGGTAAAACGCAATTGGCAGTAGAGTTTGCACATCGTTACGGCCGTTACTTTCCCGGTGGTGTTTTCTGGCTGCATTTCTCCCAACCAGAAACAGTACCCAACGAAATCATCCTCTGCCGAACGATCGATGATTTTGATCTTCAGCTCGATTTTAATGAACTATCTATTCAGCAGCAGGTTACCTTGGTACAACGCGCTTGGCAAAAAGATGTTCCAAGATTGCTTGTTTTTGATGAGTGTGAAGATGAAGCATTACTGGCACAGTGGCAACCAACAACTGGTGGGTGTTCTATATTGGTTACGAGTCGGCGGCATAGTTGGGACTTAACATTGGCTGGAACGGTGCTAAATGTAGCGCCCTTCACGGCTGAAAAAAGCACACACCTCTTACATCATTTTGTTCCCGATGTAGAAGATACAAAGCTTGAGAAGTTGGCTGTAGAGTTAGGACATTTGCCCTTAGCTATTCATCTTGCTGGTAATTATTTAATGAAGTATAAGCATGCAGTTACTGTAGATGATTACATGAACCGTCTTCGCGATTACTCTATTTTGGAACAGTTATCAGCAAATGTGCCTGGGGTATCACCAACCAAACATGAACTAGATGTAAAGAGGACTTTTCTTATCAGCTATGAAAAATTGGATACGACTTCAGAAGTTGATCAGACTGCGCTATGGTTGTTGGCAAGAACGGCCGTTTTTGCCCCAAGCGAGCCCATTCCCCGCGAATTATTATTAGCCATTTGGAACAAAGATCATCAGAACTCCTTGCAATTTGAAGAAGGACTTTTGCGTTTATATGAATTAGGATTAATCTACAAAACAACCGCAGATACCATATGGCTGCACTTACTCACAGCCCAATTCGCCCAATCAATGTTGCCGGAATTAACTCCTTTAAGCGATGTTGGTGAAGCACTCCTCTCCTATATGACCAATCTGAATCAAACTAAAGATTCCCATACCCTAAAAAGCTATGAGCAACATTTTCGGCATGTCACGGATCTTTGGCAGGGCCACACACATACATTGGCCGCGAACTTGTGCCATGAGTTCGGCATCTATTTGTTAATGGTAGGGGAATATAAGAGAGCCTATCCTTATTTAGAACGCGGTCTCCTTATTCGTGAAGCATTGTTGGGCGCGGATGATCTCGATACGGCATCAAGCCTAAATGAATTGGGTGTGTACGCAATGGAAATGGGAAAATATGAAGATGCACTCCAATATTTTGAAAAAGGGTTGGATATTCGTGAAAAACAATTGGGTACAACCCACCCTTTGACAGCATCCAGCCTAAACTATTTGGGAAGATCGTTGATAGAATTGAACAGGTATTCAGAGGCAGAACCGTTTTTATTAAAATCTTTACAGATTAGAGAAAATGGATTGAATTCTCATCATGTTGAAACTGCGGACACGCTCAACAATTTAGGAATATTGTATGCATACAAAGGAGAAAGCCAACAGGCAAGCAGTTACTTTGAAAAAGTTTTGGCTATTAAAAAAGAAACCTATGGTAACAATCATCCAGAAACAGCAACGGGATATAGTAACTTAGGCACCTTGCTGCGTATGACCCAACAGTATGCAGAAGCTCAGGTTTATTTTGAGAAAGCATACCAAATATGGGAAAGCAATCTCGGCAGCCAGCATCCAAATGTTGCTATTGTTTTATGCAATCTTGGTCCAGTCTATAGTGGAATGGAACAGCCAGAGAAAGCGCGTGCTTGTTTAGAGCAAGCGTTATCTATATGGGAAGCAGTTTTGGGCTCCCAACATCTGCATGTGGCTATGGTATTTAATAATTTAGGCGATTTATCGCAAAAAGATGGTGACTTTGAAGCAGCCTTACAATATTACGAACGCGCCTTAAATATCAAACAGAATTTATTTGATCAAGATCACGTTAGTATAGCTGTCACTCTAGTTAATATAGGCGATATTTTTCTGCGTATGGACGAGATTGCAAAAGCAGTGACTTACTTCGAACAAGCCAAACGTATCTATGAAAATATTCTAGGCTTTGAGCATCAAAAAACGACTCAAATTTACGCAAAGCTTGCGCAATTAGCACAGTATTCTTGAATCACATGCTATATGCCTACAGGTGCATATTGGGTGGCTTGCATCGTGTAGAGTCTGGCATATGTCCCCCGCCGATGCATCAGATCAACATGTGAACCACATTCTGTAATTTCTCCATCCTCCAATACAGCAATCATGTCAGCCATTGAAATCGTGCTGAAGCGATGAGATATCAATAAACTCGTACGATTGGCGACAAGCTCTGAAAATTGTCGATAAATTTCATACTCTGCTTCTGCGTCTAACGCAGCCGTGGGTTCATCTAAAATAAGTAAATCTGATTCGCGCAAAAACATCCGTGCCATCGCTACTTTTTGCCATTCACCACCAGATAATGAAACACCAACTTCTTCATCCATTTCATCCATGAACATGCGGCTCAACAGCGTATCATATCCCTGCGGCAATTTGGCCAAGGTTTGGTGAATTCCAACCTTTTCGGCCGCTATCTGTATGGATGACATTTCACTCATTTGTGTAATATCTCCCAAGCCGATATTTTCTCGAACTGATAGATCATATTTGCCGAAATCTTGCAGTATGGCACTCATCTTGTAACGAAGCGCAACAGGATCGAATTGTCGCAAATCAATTCCATCCCATAATATCTGCCCTTCGGTGGGATCGTAAAAGCGAGTTAATAATTTAACTAATGATGTTTTACCTGCTCCATTTAGCCCCACCAAAGCAACACATTGGTTGGCAGGAATTGTAAGGTTAACATCCTTTAGCACCCAAGGATGGTGCTCGGAATAGCGAAAGGAGACGTGACGAAACTGGATGCCTTTTTGTAAAGTTGGGACAGGTTGAGGCATTGTTGAGATGGGCAATGGCTCTGGCAAAGCAATTAAGTTATCAAAATGAGTATAAAAGAGGGTAGATTCGTTGAAGGTTGAGATGGTTATTATCAGTTGGTTAAGGGCTTCTTGAATGCTTACTATCGCACTCATGTAAAAGGCAATATCACCGACAGTTAAACGGCCGTTTACCGCTTGCCAAATCACCACAATCAACATTCCGCCTGCAGTCATTGTAGATAATAGCCCTAGCCCAGCCTCCCAATTCAGTTCATTTCGCTGCTGCCGTCTTTCAACGCCATCCCGCTCACGTTGCGCATGCAACAACTTATTCAAGAAATAATCCGACAAATTAAACAAACGCAATTCAGCCGCAAAATCTACAGTGGTTAACAACATACTGTAATAAAATTTGCGGCGCTCTTGTGGCGTCATCTGAAAAGAGATGCCCACGCGCTGCTGCCCAAATCTAAGCTGTGCTGCCAATTTAGGCAGCAACGCAATGGTCACAAGGAGAATAAAGATCGGATCGAGGGTGATAAAAACAGTAAAAAAGCCAATCAAGGTAACAACACTTTGAATTGTTTGTGTAAAAGCGGTTACGATTTGACCTGTACTGAGTTCAGCTCCCTCTTGCCCCATCCGAATCGTGTCGTAAAAAGCTGGATCTTCAAAGTAGGCAAGACCCACAAAGCTGTTCATTTTGCCATACACTTTGCCTTGAATCGTCAAGGACATCTGGCGACTTAACTCTGCATTCAGGTACATAATGGTTGGGGAAAACAAGCGCCCCACCCCGTTAATGAGCAAATAGAAAAGCAGCAAAATGACAAATTGTGACGGAGGAACAACATTGTTCCCTTGTATCTGTTGTCCTAGCAAATCGAACAAGAATTTGCTCCATAAAGCATTGGCAAAGGGAACACCTCCTTGAACGATGGTGAGGACCAAAATGGTGACAAATATTAGGGGCTGGGTTTGCCACACAAGCCTTACTAATTTGGTAAAGTTTGCAAAATAAATGGCGAGTCGATTCAATCTTTCAACCATTCGGGTATTTCCTCATTGTGAAAAGGCGGTGCGGTTTCCAAAGTAGGCAAGCGGGGCGGTGGCAAATCTGCTCGACGTGGTAACTTTAAGATAACGACGCCGATTAACGCTGCAGCTGGAATGGGCCCCCAGCTGACGGAGTCGTCGCTAAAACGGCCGTCTCCACGAACAAAACAATGCTTTGACGGCACATTCCAAACGAGGTTGTCTTGTTTGTTAGCTTTGTGTTTGTGCAACGACCGTATTTCTTGTGGCAAATCAGCTAGGGAAATGGTTATCGTTTCCCCAGCTAAGCCAACGACACGTTTGATAAATAATGTTTCTGGCATCGTGGCAAAATGGGGAGAAACGGCCGTTAGTTTCCCGACTACAATCTGATCTTTCTGCAGCCGCTTACCTACCCCATATCTCCAAATCAACACCCGATCACCATGTGTAAACGTGGGAACCATGCTATCCCCGTGAATGGCAACAATACTTAATTTATAACGCGCAACAAAAACAAATAAGAGCAGTCCACAAACAGCAATTCCCAAAAGAATCCAGAATAGCACCACAACCATACCCTTTTTAATCAAATGCCTAAAAGGCAATCTACAAAATAGCGATCTGATTACCCTTTAGGCACAAGTAAACAAATTAACAATTAAATATGTCCGGTACCACCGCCACAGTAAACACACCAAGTCGTTGACGGACCGCACCATCCGTTGTCACAACAAGTTCTTTTTCCACAAGTCTTATAGTACGAACCGCAACTGCCGGTTCCACATGCCCCACAGCTACTACGCGTGTAGCAACGTATTGCAAAAGCAGATGTACTTGGTGTAATTTTCTCCAGCACCTTATCAGCTAACGTCACTACTGCATTTGATGAATTTGTTAAAAGGTTAATCATTGAAAACATAGCTTATTCCTCCATCTAATAAATAAGGGGCAATCCAAATAAGTTAGCAAGAAGTACACCAAGTCTTTGTGTAGCATCGACCATTGCAGCAAGTTGTTCTACCGCACTTTTTCTTACCCGAACCACAACCACCACATGATCCACAACCACCATGTGTATGACAAGGTACTGCCAAAGCAGTTGTATTGGGAATAAACTTTGTAAGAGCTTTATCAGCCAAGGCCATGATTGTATTTGATGAATTTGCCAAACGATAGATCATTGAAAACATAAGTCGTTTCTCCATATTTAATAAAATTTTTTGTAAAACTTTGGTAGGTTAAACCATCTCGGTGTAAATTTTAATATGCTGTTAGCACCACCTCCCCTAATCTAAAATTTCTCGCGCAAAAAGTCTTCTGACTCGTTGTTATTAGCAATTGCGAAAGTAGAGTTTGTTAAGCCGGCTGTAGATTAAGTTTTGACTGATGGGCTTTTACAGTAGATTGCCAATGCTCCGCTAGGTTCTCACAATTTGGTAACAAGAAATCCGCACCCGCTATTTTGCCATCCTGCACGAGACAATAGAAGGGTGTGCCACCTACTTTATAATCGTTATAAAAAGGATTGCCATCCATTTGCGATGCGGACAAAATCGGTAGTTGGATGCCGTATTCAGTAGCAAAAGCCTTTGTTTCAGCTAAATTCGAATCGCTGACAAAAACCAGTTCAACCTGCGCTTGTTTCGCTTGCGGTTTTAACGATTCAATTACGGGTAAAACATCATGACATGGGCCACAATGCGGCGAGACAAAGACAAAAGCAACATTCTTACCTTCGTATGCAGTTTGCGTTACAGCTTCATTCGTGATGGTCACAGCACTGAATTCAGGTGCTTCTTCACCCACTTTCATAGGTTTAATCGAAGGAAAACCAAGATCTGTCTGTGTATTAAATTTGCGAATTAAGGCAATGGTCAACAATACATTGAGTAAAACCACAACCCAGAGGGGAATAATCGTTAATAGTAATAATTGATTCATTTCAAATTTCTCCTAATTAATCAATGGGAATTCAGCGTTGTTGAAACAGTACGGCAAACTCATCTAAATAGGTCATGATGAGCACAAAAATAAATGCTTGTGCTGATATCATTATGAGTTCACCAATGCCCAAAATGGAAATGTCGTTGTTTAATATCACTGCGACATTAAGTCCTAATAACGCGCATAAGATAAAACTGATATTGCGTCCAACATCATAAATAGATACAGGTTTTTCCGTTGAACCAAAACAGTTACACGCAGTTTGAATGCGCCGAAGCAACACGGATATAATGGCGATAGAAAAAAGGAGCAGCAGAATAAGAGCCAAAGCAAATCCGAATATCAAGTAAGCTCCTCCCACACCCATCAACAAAAGAACAATCCCTTCGCTGCAAAGAAATAAAATGGCAGCCATTTTTGACAGGCTTGCAGGCAGAATCTTGAACTTTGTAATTGTTTGTGCAAACTGCTGAATATTGGCGGCCTTTGTAAAATAGGACAGCGCAAATACAATTCCTAGCGTGATGCGGGTAAACGCCAGCAAATAAGTTAAAACCATAATAGGTAACCTTCTGTTGTTGATGGCAATAGCTATATGATGTTGAACACAATACAAAAGAATAGTGAAAGCACTGAAATTTTAATTGGTTAATATAAAAACTTTGTCGCTTTCGCATAAATGGCGAGGAGTGATGTTGTTGATTATCGATGTTGAACCATTTGCAGATAGTTATAACGTAGTCAATTTTTTATTGCTTTCACAAATCTGACTTCTCTTTGTACGATTCTGACTTGGTAAGATTAAGTTTTTGGGGGTCGGCTTTGCTTTGTGTTTCTGTGTTAAATAACATTTCGGGGAACTGATGTCTATAATGTATTACATGATTGTTTAGAGCAGACAGCTGTAGACGTGCATTTTGCACTGCACTAACTTGACTGCTATTTTGCACTATGGCTAAAAAAGTATGCATGAATTAAGTGTCCGTTAATCACCAAGGTTAATTTTCCAGTAGCAATATTTTCTTCGGTCTTGTTACCAAGACTGCATCATCAAAAATATCTGCTACCAATTCTTTTTGATAATATGCCATCACGGAACGGCTGCCAAACCTTCAATTTCGCAGATCTACTGAATAATTTCCCAGCAGTTCTCAATTTGAAATCAAAGCAACAATGTCAGATGGCATATCATCTTCATCAAGGGATTTGATCATGAACAACCAGAGCGCATCCCAATCAGGAAACGTATGATAGCGGCACAATGCACGCAGGTCATTGAAAAAGATGACCCGTTTATGCAACGCTTGCCGCAAGAATTGATAAAGGTCATCAACCAGATGCATCGCGGTATGTAACAGAAAGGCCAGCAGATTGAGAACCAGAAACACCTGAACCAGATACTGTGACCCATGTCCAAAATTATGCTCAACATGATAGCCCTTCTTTTTCAATACATTGATACCCTCATTCTCAATCTTCCAACGGGTGCGACCAAAAGTACAAACATCTTCAACACGATGTGCCTGCAAATGGTGATTGGTCACCCAACTATTGTGGTAGATGCGTTCACTTGTAGTTTCATTGATGATTTGTAAATCACACCAATTGACAAGCAAAGCATCATCGCCAGCCCGCAAAGGCAC